>NZ_SGPI01000014.1:0-105311 GCF_004208845.1 Pseudoalteromonas sp. CO348
ATTGAATCAAAATAGGAACTCAGTTATCGTTTGTTGATTACAAAAACAAATTTGAAACGAGTTATTCTACAGGCTCGTTAGATTATTTAAGTATCGAGGTAATATGGAAGTTAAGGAAAAGAATTCATCTCCTATGGCTAAGCTCCTTAGTGAAACAGGTGGGCCAGCCTTAGTGATGATTATTGGTGCAATGTTAACTACTACTGGTCCTACCTATGTTCAACCTGAGCATCAAATCTATTTAATTATTGCAGGAATTATGTTCATTGCGATTGGTGCTTTTATTACTCTCTATTCATATCTCAGGGGTTCAAAAAGAGTTGTAACTAATGATGATTTGACTCGGAATTTTCTGAAATTCAATAGGGAATTAAGGCGAATTGAAAATCCTAAGTTTTTAGAAAGTAATTTTGAATTAGTTCGAGCAGAAATTGCAAAATTAAATGAGCTATCAATTAATCTAGGCGAAGAAGGAAATACAAGACTTGCAGAATCCATTAGCGCGGTCGTTGATAAAAACATAAGTACTACGATCTTGGAAGAAATAGAAAATAAATATTCGTCTAAAATTTTTGGTGATATAGCTGTAAAAGCAATTAGAGAGAAGTCAGAAGAAGCAAAGTCCAGATTAACTTTTGAGCTAGAACGCTTAGCTAGACGAGCTGCAAATAACCTTGCTATTGGTACGTTAACTACTGCTGGGGCTGCGGCATTACTTATATATACCATTCTCTCTCCTATTCAAGCTACTGACACTATCAATTTGCTAATGCATTATTTGCCTAGAATTTCGGTAGTTATATTTATTGAAATATTTGCTTTCTTTTTTCTTCGGTTATATAGAGAAAACCTAAGTGACTCCAAATATTATCAAAATGAAATAACTAATCTTGAAAGTAAATTTATAGCTCTCGACGCGGCGATGCTTGCTAATGATATGGATAGTGTAAAATCGATTGTTAGTGATTTATCGAAAACAGAACGTAATAGAATACTTAAAAAGGGCGAGACTACTTCTGAAATCGAGGTTAACAAAAGTGATACTCAAACAGTAAAAGAAATTCTATCAGCAGTAATAGGCACAAAAAAATAATCTAACAAGTCGTTCAAGCGGGACTCGTAACAGTTGGCTCGGTTTCGCTCCGCTACACATTTTAGCCAACTGCCACTCGCCCCTTAACGTGGCGTTACATGCCACCCAAATTTCGAAGTATGGAGTCAATATGCTCGAGAAATTAGTTGTATCCGTTTTAGGGAATAGAAATTCTGGTAAAACGACAACATGGAATACACTCTTTGATAAGACAGTAAAAACCGGAACAAGGAATCGAAGGCTTTATCTATCAGAGAGTGAATACGTCGAGGTGTTTCTGGTCAGTGGTTCGCCTGAAGAACGTGAAAAACATGTCAGTGAACTGATAACTGAAGAAAACCCAAGAATTGTTCTTTGTTCTGTTCAATATATAGAAAGCTCAAAAGAAACATTCAATTACTTCTTTGAGAATGAGTACACTTGCTACACCCAATGGCTCAACCCAGGTCACGACGACCATGATTGCTCATATTTTGATGAGCTTGGCCTTGCTAGCTGGCTTACCTATCATGGTCACACATTTTCAATTCGCTGCGGTAAAGAATCTCCTGTACCTCGTGTCCAAGAAATTAAAGATTTCATCTACGGTTGGGCAAAAAGCAGAGATCTCATTTTAATCGAAACAGTCATGTAACAAGGCGCTGCAACCGACCTCCGGCCTACGGCGGCTGAGCGCAGCGTTAGGGCACATATTTCACACCAGAGTAGGATTAAGCAATGGAAGTTTTTATAAGCTGGTCAGGGGAAAAAAGTAGAAAATCAGCAGAGGTTCTACGAGACTGGCTGCCTAGCGTAATTCAGGCAGTTACACCTTATTACACGCCTAAAGATATCGATAAAGGACAGCGCTGGTCCAATGATATCGCAGGCAAGCTAGATGCATCTCAGTTTGGGATAATTTTAGTGACGCGAGATAACCTCAATGCCCCGTGGATTTTGTTTGAAGCTGGTGCTCTATCTAAAAACGTTGGTTCGGCACACGTATGCCCAATCCTTTTAGACTTAAAACCAACAGATTTATCCGGCCCATTAGTCCAGTTTCAAGCAACGCAATTTGCTAAGGATGATATGAGGAAGTTAATCGGAGCTATTAACGATGCATTAGGAGAGAACCGTATTAATGAAAAGACGCTCGACAATATATTTGAGAAGTGGTGGCCTGACCTAGAGAAGGAGTTGAATACAATTTTAACTCAGGATTCGTCAGATAGAGTTCTGGGAGAAGTGAGATCTGACAGAGAGCTTCTTGAGGAGGTTCTAAGATTGGTCAGAAATAATGAATATACGAGCTTTGATTCAGGGAATAGATTATTTGATAAACTGAATCATAAGCCAGTTAGCTACAATGAAAGTACGAAAACTATAACAGTTTGGTTTCATGAAAACTCTCCATATGAAATAGACTTAGATCAAATTGATTCTGGATCGCAGTTGCTAGATTTCGCTCTGCAAATTAATAGAAAAGGCAGATGCAAAGCCGAGCACATTAAGAGCTTTCTTGACTGTATTGAGCAAATAAGTGATCGATACTTCAAGAAGAATGCTCAGGGAGTCTTTTGCCCATTTGGCAGCAATAAGAATGTTGAGTGGCCGGAAGACTAAGCCAGCCCTAACAAAGCGCTGTTGTCGGACTGCTTTTCCGCTAGCGCTTCAAAGCAGCCGCAAAGCGCGGCGTTAGATGCAAATGAGAGTTTTATGACTGATCGTGCAGAACGATATAAAAAATTCGACGAGTTTTACGAAGATTCAAAAGACCTATTCGAGGCGTATTCGAAGGCCTCTGAGAGTAGTGTTCGTTTGGATGGCTTGTATTCTTTCTACGTCAGTCCGGGTGGAAGGCATGGCGGGCTGAACAAGAAAATCGTAGACGTGTTCTATGGCAAACGACCATTTGATTCAACAACAACAATGGGAACCAACTTCCAAAAGATCGAAAAATTGGAAACAGCACATGGGGCCACACTTTCGTATCAGCGAACGGATGATGGGCAAGTATTATGTACACTGAGCCCGGCAGCCTCGGAGAATTTCCATCACCCTGAAGACTTTATTCTTCTGAGTAAGATTAAAAATCCGACTGAGCTTAAGCGCAAATCAAAGTGGCATTGGGAAATGTTTCAGGCCTATATGGAGTCAACATGCTTGGATGGTAGGCCGAGCGTCTTTCAAAAGCTGGCGGTATTTTACCTTCGTAATTTCAAAGAATACGTCGCAAACAAAACGCTACATAAGAGAAGGGCGACCGTATTTTTCAGAGAAATAGCTAAATACACAGCAACAGTCGGGTTAAGTGGATTTATTATTCTGATAGTTACTTGGTCTAAAGACTCTGTTGAGAGCAGCCAAGCCGCTGAAAGACACCTTGAGTTATTAAACGCCTATTCGCACATCGATGATAATGTACGAGCAATAGCTAGTTATTCCGAGGCGATTGAAAAAAGCATTGTCGGGCTTGATAAGAGAACAAATGATAATCTGGAGTCACTTACATCTGCTATCTTTGAAAGTGCTTTAAAAATCGAAAGTTCGATAGATAACCTTAGAGAGAAGAATGAGGCAGAGGCTATGAAGGACAAGGGTGACGATGCTCAAACTGAAGGCAAATAGTCTGTCAGCATCTAACAATTTGCTGCACACGGACAAATTGGTCGCTGTGCTCCCATTTTCCGGTGAGCAAGGCGTTAACCCATAGAAATTTTTATGCGAAATTCGCCTAATACAGCCGACGACCTAAAACATTTCTGTCCAAATACGAGTTGGATGAGCACCCGTTATCGTTATTGGATTTAAGATATGAAGTTGAACGGCTGAGTTTGGCACTTATGCGAAAGTCGGATTTGATTAAGCCCTGACAGATAAAATTAAGACTTATTCACCTTAAGACTGTTCACCTTCAAAATAGTGATGAGGAATTCGGATCAAGCCAAGGCTTGATCCGGTTTTCGCTTAATGTTGTGGCTGTGGTGGGAAGTTAGCCAGCAACTCCGAAATGGTTTTGTTAATTGATGCTGTTCTTTGATCAGGTGATTGGTTGCTACGTAAGCGACCTTCTTTTGCACCACGCCAAACTAGCTGATTAGACGCTTTGTCTATCATATCGAGTACTAGCGTACCTACTTCATATTCACGTGTTGTGGTCTGTGTTTGCCAGCCAATACCCCAGTAGTTCCAACGCGCACCATACGTGGTGTGAAGTGAGTCAGATTCAATTTTTGTATCAACTGATGCGTGATAGTTAACCAGTAAGTCAGCCGATTGCGGATCGGTGAGAGTGAAACCTTGTTTGCTCATTTCGTTTTGAATTGCACTGCGGATCCGCTTTTCCATTAAGTCATTGACCTGGTATTCACGACCATTATTTTTTAGGTCCGCTTCGGGTGACCAAGCATAGGTTTTGTAGTTAGCGAATTGTACAGACTTATCATAATCCCAATCAGGGGTTTTGGCGCAGGCCGCTAACATCAGCACCAAAGTGGCGATAACAATATTCTTAAACATGTGTCTTTACTCCTTAGTCGGATGTTTGCTCTACCTTAACGTGTTAAGGCGTTAAATGGTAGAGACAAGCATCCTTTAATAATTGTGTCTAAGACATTAACTTGGGATTAATGTTCCACTTCTATCCAGTCTTTTTCATCCACCCAGTTTTGGCTACCTTGTGCGACACTGCGGATCGGCACCAAGTAGTCACAGCTGATCTGTGGTTTCACCGATGCAAAAATTGGTACAAACCCAAAGCTTAGTGCGGTTTCGATAATAGCCTTTTGGTTTTGTGGGTCGATATCTGCGGCTTCATCGATGTAAATCGGGATACGATACATTGCTTGCTCTTGATCAGATAACAGATAGCGGATAAATAGCATGCCACATAAAAGCTTGATAGTGATCCGCGTACCGTTTGAGCCGGCCGAGTCAATTTTATCAAAGTGCTCGGTGTCACCTGCGCGGTTGACCACTTCAAAGCGAATGTCAAAGAGATCGGTTAACGTCAATCCCGCTTTATCACTTGCTAGTTTGATGATGTGATCTTTCGCCTCATTAACAGACTTTTCTGAACTAGGCTGTTCACTAAGTAAGTCTAAGCTTTCGCCTTTTTCATATAAATCTGAAGTGCTAATAATGGTATCTATGCTATCAACTAGCATTTTACGAGGGATGACATTGATTTTGAATGCCTGCAAGTTAGAGATACGATGCTGGCTTATGCCTTTGTTAAAGCTGTTCATCTCTCGGCGTAAGCGGTCTAAGTCTTGACGCAGTCCTTTAATGGTTGCGGCCACTTCAGTGAGTGCCACTCGTGCTTGTTTATCGACGGCATCTCGTTCGTTATCTAAGTTATGATACGCACTGATCAGCTTTTGATACTTAATAGTAACGTCTGACTCGTTTTCAAACTTAGTGATCCCAGCATTGTAGATATGCAAGTAGGTATTACGCACATTAACGTCTAAGTTTCTAAGCTCATTACAATCTTTATTAAATTGGTGGATCACTTCAGAGAGGTTATCAAAATCTAGGTTAATTTCGATTTCGTACGGTGCCAGCTTACCCGAATATAGGTCTAGTGTGTGGTCGATACGTTCTGACTTCACTTGCTTTAGGCGGTCGGCTTGGCGCACCAACAAGTCTTGCTTGCTTTTGATGATAGAGCGGCGGTCTGAAATCGAACCTGCATTACGTTGAATATCATGTAAATATTCATCAACTTGCTCTCGTTCCATCTCTAGTTGCTCTTTTAGTGCTTGTTGAGCATCGACCGATTGCAACATGGTTTGATACTGCTCAAAGCGTTTCATGGCCGCTTCTGTTGCCATGAGTTCATCATAAAGCGCATCACGTTCTTTTTGCTTTTCAGCGACGTTTGCAGCTACTTCACGCTGCTGCTTTAAGTCGTTAAGCGACTGTTGTAGTGACTCCTGCTGTGCTTGCAGTTGGGCTTTGTTCTCACCGCTTTGCATTTGTACTGGACTCAGTTTTTTCAACTTAACGGTAGCGCCTGGTACTTTAAGCTCACCACCTTGAACTGACTTCGATAGCGACTCCAAAAATGCGCCAAAGGCATCTTCGTCGGTAATATCAATTTCACCTTGAGAAGTGGTTGAAAACGATAATAGATCTGGATTCAAGATCCGTGAGATCTCTTCCACTTCTTTTAAAGAAAGATCTTCACGCATACGAGTAAACAGGTTGAACTCAAGGTTCTTGAGTTGCAGTTTTAAACTCTTAATCTGCTTTTGCGTTTCGTTGATGCGAAAATCAAGGGTATGGAGACTTTGCCCCTGTGCACTATTAATAGAGAAGGAAAGCTGCTCATATTCCTTTTTCAACAGCGTTAAATTGGTTTTAAGCGTTGCATGATTAGTCAGTTCAAATTCACGCTTTAACGCGTGGAAATCGGTAAACCATTGCTCTATTTGGGTTTGCTTACGCTCGATATCGCGAGATTGCTGGACGTACAGCTGCTGCTTAGACTCAAATTCGCGCTTTTCGGCTTCGATGTCTTCTAGCTGTGTTGCCAGCTCTGCAATTTGCTCGTTGTGATAGTTATCATATTCAACCAAAGCTAAATCGAGTTTCGGGGCGTAAGCCGCCAGTTTACCTTTTAATACCGCTTCATTTTCAAGCATTTTCTCAAGGGCTGAAATTGGCTCTTGCATCGACTCCAGCGCATTTAGTTCACGGCGCGCACGGTTGACCTTATCGAAAGCGCGACGCCAGACTTCATAAAAGTCGACTTTCGAGTTCGACATATGGCGTTCGAACACCTTGAGCATAAAGCGCTTTACGTCCTGTGCGCCGAGTTTGTGCAGATTCAGAATACGACGGAATATTTCTTTGTATACAGGCGCATCTTGGACATTATTCAGTGGGATCATCTTCAGGTTGATATCACCATCAAATGGGGTGGCGCCACCTGTGAGCAAGGCATTAAGTTCTTGTGCTTTTAGCTCTACAGGCTTAAGTTGTTTTTCCTGTAAGTGATTAAATAGCTTAGTGTACTTGATGATACTTTTACCTTGAGTGTAATCATCAAGATTCAGTTTGCCTTGATAGCAAAAAAACTGGTGCGCGTAACCGGCGATTTTACCCAGCCCCGCAACGCCAATGACCACATCGCCGTGGGGGAGGTTGGCTTCCAGCAAAATATAGGATTGATCAGAAGAGAAGTAAAACTTACGCGTTTCTTCTAAATCGTGACCATCCCATTCAGTCAGTCTTAAATCGTTGATCAGTGGAAACTGCAGCGCATTGATCACCGAGCTTTTACCAGTGTTATTCGGAGCGCAGATAGACGCGCTTTTATCCAGAGGAATGACACACTTAGCGTATCCGGCGGTATTTAATAATGCTAGTTTACTTAAGCCGTACAACTGCTCGCTCATAGCTCGTCCTCAATATCATATTGTTCTTCGTTTACTTCCATTAGCGCGTCAATGTAGCGATAAATCGGTGCAAGTAGCATGAAGCCTTGCTCAACCTCACGGGCTAGACCCAGTCTCACCATACGTAAAAACACGTCTTTTCTGAGATCAGAGCCCGAAAATATTTCCAACTGGTCAAAAAGATGCTTATTGAGCTGTACTATGGTTTGCATTAGCTCTAAATCGCAGCTTTCATCAAATAGTACGCGAAGCGGATCTTTACCTTGGTTGGCATAGTGCTCAATCAAAATATAAATGGTTAGGGCAATCGCGCGGGAAATTTTCCCCATATTTGGCGTGCTTTCATCGCTTGCCAAATAGTAAAAGCCACGGGCATCGTGCTGTAAGTCATGGCCTAAAGCTGAAAATAGCGCTTGATAGCTATCAATTTGCTGATCTAATTCTTGCCAAAGGGTAGTGTCTTGCTCACTGATATGATACCCGCTCACCAGTTTTTTATTAATGGCTTGGAGTTCATTGAGCATGTCTAAGTTAATTGTCGTCATAATGCTAATCTTGTTTTGCTTTGGCACTAAATGGATATAAAGAGAAGGTATGCGATGCGATAGTGATCTTACTCTTTTGTTGCTCTTGGCTAAGTGCCAAGTCAGATTCGTTGATCAGCTTTTGATAAAGAAACAGCATTTCGTCTGCTTCGAGATCTGGGTAGCTATCGCTTAAAAAGCCCAATAGTGCCTGGCGCTTTTTACCGGTTTGTTGAAATCTCGTTTTTACCGAGTTGTAATCTGGAATGTTAGGGCTTTGATAAGCTGGCACATCGTCGTGATCGGGCAGCTGATATTCTTCATGCTCAAACTCAACGAGACTTGCCATATAAGCGACCATGTGACGCTTTTGCCCGAGGTTGAAACGTTGAATGTCTGACACAAATTCTGGTTGAACTGGTGAGAGTAAACGGTCAACGCCGCGCTTTCTAATTTGTCCAAGGACTTTAGAGGCTTGGCGTGTAATGAGTGTATTGCGGCGTAGCTCTTCTCTTAACGGCATAAGTAGGTCGGCGCTGCGGCTTAGACTTTCTCTACCAATGAGGTGCATATCTAAAATGCGTGTTCTGAGCTGCTCCAGCATACGTTTGTCTGCAGCACCACGGCCTAATTGTTCAATCTCGTCAATTTGTTCACTGACCTGAAGCTCTATTTGATCAAAGCAGCGTTGGAATGGGCCATGAATATCGACCATTTCCAGCATAGGTTCGATATATTCGTCAAACGCTTCCAATACCGCTTTATATCTCATGCCAAGAGACAGCGTTGAAGTGTCAGACTTTGCTTGTTCAACCAAGTTCATGATAGCGCTTTCGTTATGCTCGAACAGCTTAACAATTTTACGAACGCGTTCGTCCATAATGCGGCTAAAACGGCGTAGCTCAGAGTAGTCAGCTTCTTCACCAGCTTGTGCGATGCGATTACCTAATCTTTCTAAGTCTTTTACCAGCACCGTGATCTCTTCCGCTAAACCAAGGCTCTCTTCTTGTAAAAGAAAGCTGGCGAAGTCAGCGATGGCACGGTTGATTTCTAACTGTGAAGATTTAGCTAAAGGGATAATAATTTCTTGTTGGAGTAATCGATTGGTTTCTTTATAAATTCGTTCACTCGACCAGCTAGGGTTTTTCTGTTTTAGGATGTTTTGTACATCTTTTAGACTGAAATCTGCGAGCTTAAATCGTTTAAAAAGTAGCTCGAGTACGCTCCAGTGTTCATTTATCGTATTTAATAATTTTTTTGCTGGGATCATAACTTTCCAGTGTGTAGTAGCTAAGTTACATCACTACTTCATCAATTTGTCACAAAATGTTTATCGTACGTAGCATGGGGACTGTGATGGTGCTAGAATCCGCCGCGAAAACGAACCCACCCCTTGTTACATTTAATTACAGGTTGTTTACGCATTATGGTCACGCCCATTATTCTAACCCTGATTGCCATCGCTTTTATACTCATCGTTATAGAAGATATTATTCACGTAAACAAGGCCAAAACAACGCTTTTTTTTGGTACTTTATGTTGGATTATCGCCTTTATCTCTCCAATTCATGGTCAAAGCCCAGAAATTGTACAAATTGAGCTAGACCATAACATTTTGGAAATCGCGACGCTTTGGCTGTTCTTAATGGCTGCCATGACGTTTGTGGCCTATTTGAACTCAAAAGGGTTTATCCAAAATATTGTTCACCGGATCATGCCAACCCATATTAGCGAACGCAAGCTAATGTTTTTGGTCGGTGCTTTTGCATTCGTATTTTCGTCAATATCGGATAACATCACCGCGACGCTTATTTCATTAGCTGTAGTCATGTCTTTGAAATTAGACCCGAAAAAGCTAATTAGATATGCGACGTTAATCATCTTCAGTGTTAACTCCGGTGGGGTATCATTGATCACCGGTGATGTAACCACCTTGATGATATTTCTAGCCGATAAAGTGACTATCCCTGATCTGCTTTTACTAATAGCCCCCTCTATTTTTAGCGTATTTATCTTAGCTGCGATGCTGTCAATCGGCATGAATGATAAGATCACCTTTGAAAAGGCTGAATTACGCAGAATTGAAAAGACTGATATCACCATTGCGCTTATCTTTTTATCAACCATTTTTGCCACGTTATTCTTAAGCGTGCAATACCATGTACCGCCGATGCTAACTTTCTTATTTGGCTTGTCTTTGATGTTCTTAATGGCGCAATTCTTGATGCGCAAGAAAGACGTTAATAAGAAAATCATCGACTATATCCGTGAAATTGAATACGACACCTTATTGTTCTTTGTGGGTGTGCTGTTATTAGTTGGTGCGTTGAAAGAGGTCGGTGTACTGTCTAAGTTTACCGATTTATATCTGCATCTTGCGCCGGAATACGCAAATTACTTGGTCGGTTTAATGAGTGCGGCGGTAGATAACGTGCCGTTGACGGCGGCGCTATTAAAAGCAGACATTACGATGACTCCAGCGCAATGGCTAACCTTTACTTATGCGACTGGCGTTGGTGGCTCTATGCTTATCATTGGTTCTGCAGCGGGGATCATTGCAATGAGCAAGGTTAAAGCCTTAACTTTCTCAAGCTATCTTAAAATGAGTATCTACCTGCTTATCGCATATACCATTGGATATAGTGGTGCGTATTTCGCGGGTCAGCTTATTTAAGACCAATGGATTTAATTTTTTACCGCTTTGGAATAAGTTTTTCATAAATAACTTGACACCTAGACGGCTAAAAGATAATTTTCTTACATCGCCCGCATTGATTGCGGGCTTTTATTTTGTTTTTATTCAGATTAACAAAGGCAAAATAAACAGAAGAGGCGCGATGCTTAGGTAGTTAGTGTGAGGTGACGAGACCAATGACCACTAGTGAGGGAAGTATTCGCCGAGGAGAAAAGTTGCTCGTCGCAACGATTCTTCGGTTTACGAGGCTGAATCCTCGGAACTGTCACCGTATTGGTGGAGAGCTTCTGGCAAAGGTCATTTCAAGCGTTCGTCTTTCTAGAAATCCCATGCCGAGTTCTCCTTATAAAATTTGACTGTGCCAACAGTCGAGAGGAGAGAAAATGAATTCGCAGTATGTTGTAGCCAAATTTGGCGGTACCAGTGTCGCTGACTTTGAAGCTATGTCTCGTTGTGCCCACATTGTTCGTGACAACCCAAATGTTCGAGTGGTGGTTGTGAGTGCATGTGCTGGCGTAACCAATCACCTGGTGACGCTAACCCAACAAAAGGAAGATGAAGCCGGGCGCAAAGCAGTTGTTGCAGCGGTTGAAAACATACAGCAAGCGATTATCGATCAAGTGTCTTTGGATGCTGATCTTGCAGAGGGTTACAAGCAAACTTTCAGTGAATTTGAAAGCCTTGCGAGTTTACCAGCACTTGGCAGACAGCAATGCGATGAAATGTTGAGCTTTGGCGAACGTTTTTCTTCTTATTTGTTTACCCAAATACTACGTAATAATCAGGTCCAGGCGTCGCGCTTTGATGTACGTAAAGTGCTTAAAACAGATAACCAATTTGGAAAAGCGAATCCAAATGTTGCAGCTACGCGTGAAGCTGCGCAAACCAATTTGGTCGCGCTACTTGGCGACACAGTGCAGGTGACGCAAGGGTTTATTGGTAGTGACCAATACGGCCAGACGACCACGCTTGGTCGTGGCGGTTCTGATTATAGTGCTGCATTGTTAGCAGAGGCAATTGACGCGTCAAGTGTGCATATTTGGACCGATGTTGTTGGTATTTTCAGTACCGATCCGCGTTTGTGTGTAAAGGCTAGACCTATTCCTCGTTTGAGTTTTGATGAAGCGGCCGAAATGGCGACATTTGGTGCCAAGGTGTTACATCCCGCAACTATATTGCCAGCGAGTCGTAAAGGTATTTCAGTATTTGTTGGTTCAAGCCGTGATCCGCAAGCGGGTGGCACTTGGATTGAAAAAGAGAAAACGGCGCAAGCAGGCATTCGTGCAGTGACACAACGTAAAAACCAAATACTATTGACGTTAAAGAGCCCTGAAATGCTTCTTGCTAGCGGCTTTTTGGCTCGTATCTTCACCATTTTAAGCAATTACAATATATCGGTTGACTTGGTAACGACTTCGGAAATTAGTGTTGCACTTACGCTGGATAATGCGCCGAATGCTTCTCGACCAGAGCTAGAACAAGCTTGTTTGGATGAACTTGGCGAGTTTTGTCATGTGACCGTTGAAAATAATCTTACTTTGGTGGCCATGATAGGTTCTGAGATCCAGTTGAAGAAGTGCCAACTTAACCTGATGGATGTGTTGTCAGAGTTTAATATTCGATTGATATGCCATGGTGCGAGCAAGCACAATCTGTGCTTTTTAGTTGAGCAGCAGGAGTCAGATCAGGTCGTGCAGTCAATTCATGCTAAATTACTAGAGGTTGCATAAGTGAATTTATTGCCCATTCGGAACTAATAAAAAAGTTGCATTATTGAGTGATGGGTGGCACTTTGTTTATAACGGTTAGGGTCTGCTGACCATCAAGTTTGTTTTTCCCTAGGAGTGCCATCATGAATTATAAAGACGTCTACGAATTCTGGTTTGTTGAATGCACTGAATCAGATTGGTGGAAGAAGTCTGCGGACTTTGATCGCATAATAAAAAATCGCTTCGGTATTTTGCACCAAATGGCGCACCAAGGTGAGCTTTCGAGCTGGAGAGCAACACCACTTGGCGCGCTGTGCGAAATCATTATCTTAGATCAGTTTTCACGCAATATATTCAGAGACACTCCAGAGGCGTTTGCCAGTGATCCTTTGGCGCTGAGCCTCACCCAACACGCCATCGAAAAGGGCTATCACCGCCAGCTCAATGATACTGAATTGATGTTTTTATACCTACCTATGATGCATAGCGAAAGTCGCATCATCCATCGTGCCGCTGATCATTATTTTCGCGACCTGCCCAATTATGATTTTGAAGTCGCGCATAAAAAAATTATCGATAGATTTGGCCGATATCCCCATCGAAACGAAATACTCAATCGCGATTCAACAGAAGAAGAAATGGACTTTCTAGAGACGCCCAACTCGAGTTTCTGAGGCACGGCTCGAACCTCTCGCATTTTTAGCGGAAGTACGTATAATCGGCCGTCTACAAAAATAATGATTGATTACAGACATGGCTCATACGCGCGATGGATTTCAAAGCCGACTTGGCTTTGTGTTAGCAGCAGCTGGTGCGGCTGTTGGACTTGGTAATATTTGGGGATTTCCCACACAAGCTGCAAACCACGGTGGCGGTGCATTTTTACTGGTTTATTTTGCGGTAATTTTCTTACTCGCATTACCTGCACTTTACACAGAATTGTACTTAGGCCATCAGGCACAAGCAAATCCAGTTAAAGCACTTAAGACAGCCTGGCGTGAAGGTAATCCGAAAATAGGAGCCGCGGCGGGGTATATCGGCCTTGCTGGTGCTATCGTGATGCTCAGCTTTTATTCCATTGTGGCTGGATGGATGCTGTCTCATGCACTTGATCCTCTTGCGCAAATGGCTGAACTAGATGCTGCACATCAGTTTCTTAGCGGTGACTCAATGCTGAGAAACTTTATCTTTACGCCATTGATGTTAATTTTGACTGCGAGCATTATTCTTAAAGGCGTAAAATCAGGCATAGAAGCTTGGTCGCGCAGACTTATGCCGTTGTTACTGGTATTACTGCTCTGTCTTATTGGTTATATGGCGACATTAGACGGCGCAGCAGAAGGGTTTAGAACGTATTTAGTTCCGGACTTTTCAAAAATTAGCGATCCTGATTTGATCATCGCGGCGATGGGGCAGGCGTTCTTTTCGTTGTCGTTGGGTGTGGGCTGCATGATGATTTATGGCTCGTACTTAAAACCGAATGAAAATCTACCTAAGCTTACGTTTAGTGTTGCAATGCTAGACACTAGTGTCGCATTTTTGGCCGGTTTACTTATTATCCCTGCAATATTCGTTGCGCAGCAAAATGGTGTTCAAGTATTTCAAGACGGCAAATTAATCGGTGAAGGCCGGTTGATTTTTGCCATTTTACCCGAGCTATTTGCCAATATGGGTGAAATGGGATTATTGGTTAGCCTGACTTTCTTTGTGCTTATGTCTATTGCGTCGGTAACTTCTACCATTTCTTCAACAGAAATTCCGGTATCTTTCTTGGTGGAAAACCATGGCTTTAAACGTAAACAAGCGACTTGGTTGGTTACGCTAGTTATCTTATTAGCATCGAGCACGATTATTCTAAACTTTGATTGGTTGTTCGAATTGGTGATCAGTCTATTCACGCAATATCAGCTACCATTGATGGGGCTGTTCTACTTTATTACTGTTGGCTGGGTTTGGAAGCGCGGTAATCAGCTCCACTTAGAATCCCGTGGTGCACATTACTGGTTTGCTCAGTACGTTAGATTTGTTTGCCCAATCTTAATGACCGCGGTATTTATTAACGTTGCACTGGCAAAATAGTGATCATTTATTTTCAAAAACGGGAAGCATAGGCTTCCCGTTTTTATTTTGATAACAAGACTCAGAAATCACGAGGGGAAACGAACTCCCCAGCTTGAATGCTCTCGTAAGTTCGTTGCGCCAATGAATCTAAGTTGGCTAAATCTTTTCCCATTGAAGCCAGTTGGTTTGTCACTGGAATAATATCGATATCTTCAACCCCAGAAAGTTGAGCCACTCTGGCAAAAGTATATGCGTGCTTATACTTTTCGTGTTTGTAGAAAATACTGACTAAAGATGAATAGACTTCTGGGTTAGGGGTATGGCCTCTCTTATTTAGTTCTAATACGCGGTAGAGAATATCAACGGTTTTATCGTCATCTACTTTGGCGTAAAACTCTGCGAGGAAAAGCTGAATTTCGGGATCGTTTTGAACTCTAGGGTCATCCTGCATGTTCAAAAGCTTGTTCATTGCTGTGCGATCACTGTTACGAGACCAATGATAATAAAGTAGGCCTGGGTGGTTACTGCCTTTTGTTTCATTATAAATACGTGTCATTTCTTTTAATGCAGTGAGATGACCTTCCACTCGTGACGTGGTTTTTTCTTTTAACTTGATGTGCTCAATTTTGGCAGCGCGAGAAACACATTGGTTGTAGCTTTCTAAATTTTGCAACAAGTCATATTTGTTTTCGTCCGTCGGAGACTTGTATTCGTGATAGCGCGCGTAGATAAGCGACGCACGTTCGTCTTTACAGTGACTGTCTTTATTTAAGTCTTCACAAAAACCAGGCGTTTCGCTACACACTTGGTTCAAGGTTAGGGTGTCGTCGCAACCAGCAAGTAGTAACGCTGCAAAAACTAGCGACTTTTTAAACGCCATAGTTTGACCTCAATGATTTTTTATAATTATAGGGGGTTACGCCCGAATAAACAGGGTAGAGCTAATAGTTTACTAGTTTAACGCAATGAATTGTTCGGTAACAGTGGAGAATCACGGCAGTTTAAATTAGAATAGCCGTGCCCATTCGGGCTATCCGTTCAAAGAAAATTGTTTATTAGGCAGAAAAAATGACCTTATCTCACGAGCAAGAATATCAAAACAGCTGGCAAGAGCGTCAAGATTATGCAGAAAGCATGCAACCCCTAATCGGTCGTCTATACCGTAACAAAGGCGTTGAAATCTCTGTATACGGTCGTCCTCTTGTAAGCGCAAGCACCATTGATGTTATCAAAGCACACAAAACAGTAGCACGTTTTGAAGAGCGTAAACTACGTCTTCGTGAAAGCTTTCCATTCTTAGAAGTGATCAGCAAAATGGAATTAGCACCAGGTCGTGTTGACCTTGGTAAGCTAGCTTATGCCTACATTTATAAAAATGCAGGTGAAGGCCGCTCAATCGAAGAGTTTTTAAATGCAGAACTTGCAGAATTACTAAACCAAGGCACACGTCCAGAACCTCGTGACGTCGTTCTTTATGGTTTTGGTCGCATTGGCCGTTTATTAGCACGCCTACTTATCGAACGTGGCGGCTCTCACGCTGATTTACGCCTACGTGCAATCGTTGTTCGCGGTGGCCGCGATGGTGATCTTGAGAAACGTGCAAGTTTATTGCGCCGTGACTCAATTCATGGTCCTTTCAATGGTTCAATCACAGTAGACCATGAAAAAGGTGCGATTAAAGCAAACGGTAACTACATTCAAGTTATCTACGCAAACTCACCTGAAGAAGTGGATTACACAAAATACGGTATTGAAAACGCACTTATCGTAGATAATACAGGTGTTTGGAAAGACGAAGATGGCTTAGGTAAACACCTTAAGTCAATCGGTGCGTCTAAAGTATTACTTACAGCACCAGCTAAAGGCGACATCAAAAACATCGTTTATGGTGTTAACAACTCAGACATTCAGTCTGAAGACAAGATTGTGTCTGCAGCGAGCTGTACAACTAACGCAATCACACCGGTATTAAAAGCACTTAACGACAAGTTTGGTATTAAAAACGGTCATGTTGAAACGGTTCACTCTTACACCAATGACCAAAACTTGATCGACAACTACCACAAAGCTGAGCGTCGTGGTCGTAGTGCAGCATTGAACATGGTTATTACTTCAACCGGTGCTGCGAAAGCGGTTGCTAAAGCACTGCCTGAGCTTGCTGGTAAACTAACTGGTAACGCAATCCGTGTACCAACACCAAACGTATCAATGGCAATTCTTAACCTAAATCTAGGTAAAGAAACAACTGCTGAAGAGCTAAATGAATTCCTTCGTGAGTCTTCACTTTACTCTGAGCTACGTGACCAGATTGACTACACTGCATCAACAGAAATCGTGTCTACTGACCTTGTGGGTAGCCGTTATGCAGGTGTGGTTGACTCAAAAGCAACCATCGTTGATGGCGACCGTGTAGTACTTTACGTATGGTACGATAACGAGTTTGGTTACAGCTGTCAGGTTGTACGTGTAATGCAAGACATGGCGGAAGTAAAATTCCCGAGCCTACCTCGCTAACACGAAATTTACGATAAAAAGCCAGCACCAGCTGGCTTTTTTAGTTTTTGAAACAAATTGGTTGTGGTAGGCTTGCAAAGATAGGTCAGCTACAATTAGCTAACAAAAAGTTACACCTCAACTTTGTGCAAAGACAGGCACAGTATTACCTCTCTTTGAGGTTTAATATAATTCTCGACTGAAGCATAGTTGAGTATGGTAACAGTGTATTTACACAGCAGTTTTTAACTTATTTAGGGAAACCTATGCGCATTACGAGTAATTTCGATAGTGGTAATATCAAGGTGGTAAAAGCAGAATCACCTGCAGATATTCAACTAGAAATCAATAAAGACAATGAGTCTGACTTTTTTCAATGGTTTCACTTTAGACTTGAGTCTACGCCTTTTTTAGAGCACAAAATTCATATCAATCAACTACTAAACTCAGCCTACCCAGAAGGTTGGGATGACTATCATGCGGTTGCATCTTACGATCGTCAAACTTGGTTCCGTGTGCCAACCCGTTATGAGAATGGCACATTAACTATCGATTTTGAGCCTGAATGTGCGCACACCTACTTTGCTTATTTTGCGCCTTATAGTTATGAGCGCCATTTAGACCTAGTCTACTGGGCTCAAGCCCATGATGCGTGCGTTGTAGAGACGCTAGGTCAAACGCTTGATGGCCGTGATATGAGCTTACTCACTATTGGTGAGCCGTCAGATGAGAAGAAAAAGATTTGGATCACGGCGCGCCAGCACCCAGGTGAAACGATGGCAGAATGGTTTGTTGAAGGTTTGCTTCACAAACTATTGGATGACGAAGACCCACATGCTGCGGCATTGTTATCGAAAGCGGTATTTTATGTCGTACCAAATATGAATCCGGACGGCAGCGTTCGTGGTCATCTTCGCACTAATGCAAAAGGCGTAAACCTTAACCGTGAATGGCAAACGCCAACACTTGAGAACTCACCTGAAGTTTATTATGTATTAAACAAAATGCACGAAACTGGGCTGGATATGTACCTCGATATTCATGGTGATGAAGCACTACCGTATAACTTCGTTGCGGGCAGTGAAGGTATTCCGAGCTATGATGAACGCCTACAGCGTTTGGAAGAATCTTTCAAAGCGGCACTGTTAACTATTACACCTGAGTTCCAAGATGAATTTGGTTACGATAAAGATGCACCGGGTGAAGCAAACCTTACCGTTGCTTCGTGTGCAGTTGGTGAAGCGTTCAAAGCGTTGGCTTATACCGTTGAAATGCCGTTTAAGGATAATGCAAATCTGCCGGATCCTTACTTCGGCTGGTCAGACCGACGTTCATATCAGTTTGGTCAAGACACCTTAGCTGCAATCTTAAATGTGGTTGACGACTTAAGATAAGCTTAAAGACGGGTAATCACCATATTGATTACCCGTTTATTTTTGTGCGTTTAAAAGAACAACAAAATAATATTTAAAAATAATAAGGTAGAGCACCTCGACAGGGTGTAATAACAACAATAAAGGGGAATATTCGTGGATGTGTTAGGCAGCTTATTAGATAGCTTAGATGGAATGTTAGGTGGTTCACCTTGGTTCCCGTATGTTCTGTTAGGGGTAGGTTTGTTTTTTACAATCTACTTGAAATTTCCACAGATCAGATATTTCAAACATGCGTGTAAAGTCGTTACTGGTAAATATGATAAAAAAGGCCTAGAAGGCGATACCACTCACTTCCAAGCACTCGCAACGGCACTTTCTGGCACAGTTGGTACTGGTAATATTGGTGGGGTGGCGCTGGCAATTTCAATCGGTGGGCCGGCAGCATTATTTTGGATGTGGATGACTGCTTTTTTTGGTATGACAACCAAATTTGTGGAAGTCACATTATCGCATAAATATCGTGTACAAACAGATGATGGCACCATGGCCGGTGGTCCTATGTATTATATGGATCGCCGCCTAAACATGAAATGGTTAGCGGTATTATTTGCAATTGCTACTGTGATTAGCTCATTTGGTACAGGTAGCTTGCCGCAGATCAACAACATTGCTCAAGGCATGGAAGCGACCTTTGGTTTTGCACCGATGGCGACAGGCGCTGTGCTTTCAGTTTTACTTGCGCTTGTTATACTTGGTGGTATCAAGCGCATTGCTGCTATCACTTCTCGCGTTGTGCCATTAATGGCCGCGATTTATATTCTTGGTTCTTTTGCCGTTATCTTCTACAACGTTGAGAATATCGTTCCTTCTTTCCTTTCTGTATTTACAGATGCTTTCACGGGTTCTGCGGCAGCGGGTGGTTTCTTGGGGGCTTCTTTTGCTTATGCATTTAACCGTGGGGTGAACCGAGGTCTGTTTTCTAACGAAGCGGGTCAAGGTTCAGCACCAATCGCGCACGCCTCGGCAAAAGCCGATGAACCAGTGTCTGAAGGTATGGTTTCCATTCTTGAACCGTTTATTGACACAATCATTATCTGTACCTTGACGGGATTGGTTATTTTGTCATCGGGTGTGTGGACCGAAAAGTTCGAAACCCATTTCGAGCGCTCGTCTATGGTTATCTTAGACGGTAAATATGACGAATCGAATCAACAAGACCGAGATGCATTGTACGCCTACTTGAATGGTAAAAAAGAGCATACTGTCAAACCTTTCAATGGTGAGATTGAAGTTGTACAGGGCAAAGCGGTAACGGAAAACTTTACCGTGATCCACTCGCGTTCTATTGGTGAGCAAGTACGTTTTGGTATTACAGAGCGTCACAAGTACACAGGAACGGTCGAAGTAAAAGACGGCTTGCCAACAGACAATAGCATCAGTGTGATTGGTTACTCTTTAGTGCATTCGGCAGAGCTAACAACCAAAGCATTTACCCGAGGTTATTTGGGCGAAAATGGTAAATACATCGTTTCGATTGGTTTGTTGTTATTCGCGTTTTCTACGGCAATTGCATGGTCATACTATGGCGACCGCGCGATGATCTATCTTCTTGGTAGTCGTTCGGTCATGCCGTATCGCGTATTCTATGTTGCAGGTTTCTTCTGGGCGTCGTTTGCTGATACGACACTAGTGTGGAAGTTGGCTGCCGTGGCCATTGTAGTGATGACGTTACCTAACTTATTTGGTATTTTACTACTCAGAAAAGAAATGAAATCTTCGGTTAAAGAATACTGGGAAGATTTCAACAAAGAACACAAACAGTGAGCGAATTTTAATTAAAATTATCTTGTCATGTAAGGACAAGAGTTCGCAAAGGTAGTAGAATAGGGCGCCTCACAGGTGCCCTTTTTTGTATTATGGAGAAGTAACACGATGGCAATAGCACAGTGCCCAAGCTGCGGTAAATCTATTTCCTCCAAACATAAGTCCTGCCCGCATTGTGAAACCAATTTAGCAGACTTTTCTCAAGAAGACAGAGAGAGAGCGGCCTCTAGAAATCGTGTAAAACGTCAGCAATCTGTAATGAATTACTCGTTTATTGCACTGATCCTAGTACTAGGTGGATTCTTATATATCTATTGGCAGCAGCCTGACCCTAACTCGTTTGAAATGATCGCAAGCAAAAGTGCTATAGGCATTGGTGCGGTTTGGTACTTAATTAATCGAGTCATCCTCGTTATTTTGAAAAAGAAAAAGTAGTAATGAATGTAGATAGCTTAGTTCAAAATATTACCCCTGAAGTATTCGAGCGTTTGCAATACGGTGCGTCAACCGGAAAGTGGCCTGATGGTACGCCACTAAGTGATGCGCAAAAAGAGCAAACCGTGCAGTTGGTCATGCTATATCAAGCAAAAGTAGCTAAGTCCAATGAGCAGTTCACCATCAACGAAAAAGGTGAAATGGTGCAAAAATCCAAACGCGAATTACAACAAGAATTCAAAGCCGACAATGAAATAGCTAGGTTCAGTGAAAATGATCTTTAAACACCTTTTTACACCGAAATGGAAACACCCTAAGGTTGACGTTCGCTCACAAGCAGTGGACAAGTTAGACTTAAGCAAAGACGCAACTTTACTACATACGCTAGCACTTGAGGACGAGTCTGCGCAGATCAGAAAAAAGGTACTTACTAAGGTAAATGACCTTGGTCTTTGGTGGAAAGTTTATAAGCAAGATAGCGAGCTAAAAGAGCTTGCTGAGCAGAAAATTTCGAGTGCGGTTATTAATCAAGACACCGCATTGCAGAGCAACATTCGTGAAGAATACATTGAACGCTATGCGCCAGCTAAAACGCTTGAGAAAGTTGCGTTAATTGAGACCGATTTAACGAACAAAGTTAAACTGCTTAAGCGCCTCGCGAACGCCACGTTAATCGAAAAATCGTTCAAAGAAGGTGATGAAGCACTTCAGATCGCTATGTTGGAACTGATTGCACAGCATTCACTTGAAAAGAGTGTCCTAAAAGCAGCCAAAGGTGAAGCGCTGACTTCTCTTACTGGATCACTGGAACAGCAGCGACTAGCAAAAGAAATGCCTGCTCAAGTTGCTGAGCAAACGCGAGTTGTGCTTGCCAAGTTAAACGCGCTAAGAGATAAGCAAAACTATGAAACTGTGAACGTGCAAGCACAACAGTTATTTGCACAGTGGCAAAGCATTGAGCTTAAGTGGTTAGCTGCTGAAACGGTAACTGCATTAGATGCAAAGTATCAACAAGTAGCAGATAAATTAAACCGTCATCTCAATGAGTTACAAGTTAAACATCAAGCGCAGCAAGCTGAGTTAATGCAAAAGCAAAATGAAGCCCTAGAGGTCGCGGAATTAACTGCTGAACTTGAGGCCATTGAAAAATCGGTCGAAGTTGCATGTAAAACACTAGACTTAGCCCCACACGATGCATTGGTTCAGCGTAGTGAAGTATTAAAAGGCAAAGTGTCTGCACCTCAATATGTCACTGTTGAAGCGCTTGGCGAGTTCACAAGAAAACTGCAAAATATTGAGCGTGATCTTGCCGATTTACCCGCACTTATTGCTGCAAGTGAAACCTTCAATAATGCCTTAGCAGAGTTGAAGGCAGTTGAAGTACCAACTTCGTTAGAAGCGCTTGATACCCAAGTGCAAGCACAAAAAGACCGCTATGTTGCAGCGCGTAAAGCACTAGATTCACTGCCTAAGGTATTGCATAAATCAGCAAAAGCTGAGCTATCAGATGCAAGCCAAGTGTTTATGACAGCTATCGAGCCGCTGAAAAATGAGCAAGAAAAAGCACTCAAAATCGCGAAGAAGAAAGCACGCGATGTTCAACGATTAATTGATCAGGGTCGATTTAACGTGGCATTTGGTGTTTTTAATGGCTTTATTGAGCAGTTTGAGTTGCTTACGCCAAGCTACAAAAAGCAGCTTGAAAACCAGCATGAAAGCTTGTCTCAAGCATTAAAAGATCTTAAAGATTGGCAAAAGTATGCAGCTACACCTAAACGTGAAGAATTGCTTACGGAACTTGATATCAAACTGGCTGAGGAGTCGGTTGACCCTGTTAAGCGTGCTGAGGAAGTAAAATTACTTAGAACACGTTGGAACGAACTTGGTCATGTTGAAACGGAACAGGAAAAGGCGCAAGCAGCTCAATTTGATGAAAAAATCGAATTATTGTTTGTACCTTGTCGCGCTTACTTTGCGGAGCAAGAAGTACAGCGTGATCAGGCAAAAATAGCGCGTGAAGCGGTGATTGAAGAAGTGAAAGCACTGCTTAGTACTTTGGATAACGAGGGTATTGACTGGCGAGAAGTGGAAGCACAATTTAACCGCCTAGCCAAAGTGTGGAAAAATGCTGGTAATGTGGATGCCAAAGTCTATCAAAAGCTGAATTCGATTTACCGTGAGCACCATCAAGCGGTTTACGAGAAGCTTAAAGCCTTCCATCAAGCCAATGCCGTTGAAAAGGCCAAGCTAGTTGAAACTGCACAGCAGCAGCTAGAGGCTGAAGATTTAGCAGCAGCTTGTGACTTACTGAAATCATTGCAAAAACAGTGGCAGCAAATTGGCTTTGCTGGTGCTAAGCAAGAGCATACTTTGTGGAAAGCATTCCGTGCCCATAATGATGCCGTGTTTGAAAAACGCAGTGCACAATATGCAGAGCAAAAGGCACAGGAGAAGTCGCAGGAAGCTGAGCAGCGTCAGTTGCTAGCAGAGTTCGACAACAAGGTCATTGAAGCGGTCACTCAAAATGAACTGGCTGTCATTCGTGACGAACTCAATACATTTATTGTAGTGCCAGGACTGAAGCAAGAAAAGAATCGTTTATTGTCACAAGTGAAGTCGAAATTAGATGATCTGTTTTCTTCCCAGCGTCGTGAAAAGTTCAATGAACTGGTGGAAGCGGTAGAAACTGATGGTGATATTCCTAGCTCTTGGCAAGGTAATAATAAAACCTCGCTAAACGCCGCCCAGTTGCTATTGAGACTTGAGATTTTAACGAATCAGTCATCACCGGAAGCCTTGCAAAGCGAGAGAATGTCTGAGCAAGTCGCGATGCTAGATGCAAAACTGCAAGGTGAAGAAAGCAGCCTTGAGACTTACCTTATCAGTTATCTCGCTGAGGCTGACAAAGCCGATATAGTGACGTCAAAAGGCAGGTTACTTGCTGTTTTGAACGCATAACCATTGCTCTTTGAGCCTACTCAGGACACTCTGAGTAGGCTTCTATCGATGTAAACTCTATCCGCCTCTAACACCTCTTGAGCTCGGTTTGAATGCTAAAGTTATGTGAAATCTGCTTAGTGGCTCTAGGTAGTTACACCACTTTATTTTAATACTTTGCTCTAGTAACCAATAATCAGAAGAAAAAATAATGACCAACAAACTTTATCAATATCCACTTGCGCTTGCGTTTACCTTCAACTTGGTTGCATGCTCGGTAGGTAATCTTAACGCTACTCATGGTGAAGACTTAAGCCATTTTGCTGGAAATATAAATGTGGCAAGTGGTCAAAGAGCCGGGAACTTATCCCTACAAAATGGCAATATTACGCTAGCTGAAGGGGCCAAAGTTAAATCTGCAGAAGTGACTAACGGTAATGTTCAGCTTGATAAGCATAGTGAAGCGCAGTCGGTTAATATTGATAATGGTAATATTATGCTGATGGAAAAAGCGCACGTATATGGGAGCATTCAAGTTACCAATGGTAATATTGAGATTGGTGAGTCGGTTCTAATTGAAGGAAGCGTCATCAACGCGAGCGGAGATATTACAATTGCCAGCGGCGCTACTATTTTAGGTGATGTGATCTATCGTCATGCAGGATATCTTGCTTCTAAGCTTGAGAAAGACATACCAACCCTTACAATTAGTGATGGTGCAAAGATTGTCGGCACTATCCAGCTTTATCGTCCTATTCATATTGAACCTAAACATCTACAAAGTCAGATCACTTATCACTATAAACAGTAAGCTGCATGAGAGTAGTAACCGCTTGTGCAAACGCTTGTGTGAAACGCTTGTGTGGACACCCACCATTAGTTTGCATAAATCAAACTCTCCTCTTTCGAGCATAAATTTCCTTCTTCAATAAGCTGAACCAGCTGTCAGAAAGGTATTACATCAATTAGTCTTAATACTTGCCCAATTTGAAGGAGTAAACTTGGCGCTAACTGCGTTGAATTTACTTCCAATAGCCAGCTATTGGTGCGTAAATTCCCCTTGTTATCCCCAAAACTGTCTGGCTAGATAAGGGGATAATTTAATGTGGGCTTAAAAGCAATGAGTTAGCTCATTCCTTCCCCAAACCTCAGGTTAAATAGCAAAATTCTCGTCTTGCTAACATGAATGTGGGTAGCCTGGCGATAGCAGGATTATCGACAAGATTTTCTCGCCTCAAAATGATCACTTGATTAAGCGGATTGGTATTAATTATCCGAAATACCAGCAAAGTTACTATGTTTGGCTATGAGTGAGGCTTTTTCCCAACGCTGGTTTGACAATTAAGTGTCGTTGATAAGGAGTTGTTATGTTTTGCCACAAGAGAGAATTTTTTGTTGATACACAGAGGTTTTTTTTGTGATAATTTTAGGTAAAACTGAAAATGGACATTACATGAAAAACTATAAGCTCACTTTACTATCATCATTTTTAACACTAACTCTGTCAGCATGTGGCGATTCGTCATCGAATGATACAGGGAAGATTGGCGGAGGTACAAAGCCAGCTACTCAAACGATTTCACTTAACACTTACCAGCACCAGTGCGGGAAGGATACAGGTATTAGCACAGATATTGTTTTTCATGATGCCAATGGTAAACCCGTCGGTACTGCAAAAACAAATAGCAGTGGTACGTTTAATGGTGAGTTGCCTAAAGGCACGATGCATCTATCTGTAATAGGTGATGTGAAAGACAGAGACCTAGAAGAGTTTAAACAGATATATACAGAATTAGATATCTCACAGAGAAAAAACCTCGGAAACTTTTACTTCCAGAATTACAGCGAAAATTGTGGCTGTTCAGTATACAATATAGATAAATCTGAGTTAACCGGAGATTATGCCAATGCTAGTATTCGATATGGTTCTAGCACTTTCTTACGTGACTCGGTAACAATTTGCCCTGATATAACTGAGCTATATATTACTGCAACCGCTCCCTTTATTAATCTTGGTAAAGCAGCCATTATTGAAGTTCCCACAGACAGTAATACCATTAAACTAAGTAACAGCGACTTTGTTTATGATGGTTTGGCAATTGAGCCTATTTCTTGGACTAATGCGGAATTTATGTCTACTCGAGGTTATCTAAAGAGTCAAAAGCGATATGTTTTCGGTAATGCCGTTAGCGGTCAGTCTGCAGATCCTATGTATATTTTTCCAACTCTTACTGATGTTAATTTCTTAAACCAGTATATTACTGAAAGTACTTCGGTCAACAGCGTTGAC
Organism: Pseudoalteromonas sp. CO348; assembly: GCF_004208845.1. Taxonomy (NCBI): domain Bacteria; kingdom Pseudomonadati; phylum Pseudomonadota; class Gammaproteobacteria; order Alteromonadales; family Pseudoalteromonadaceae; genus Pseudoalteromonas; species Pseudoalteromonas sp. CO348. Next base: position 25,821 of record NZ_SGPI01000014.1, read on the forward strand.
ATCAACTTTTACATCCGTGCGCAAAATTCAGTTGAGAATGATGGCAATTATATGCTCACGCAATTACCTGAAATTTCGCCTAATCTATTTGATGATTTGCTCGCAGCATCCAATAGTTCAGATACTAATTATGATTTCTCCTCAACCGACGAGCGCTTAGCACGCGCGCGTTGGGGATTTAGTTTTCTCGTTGACGATGCGGCTGAAACTAGGTTTGATTGGGACATAGAAGGTGGTATCCGTGGAGAAATCCCTGATCTGTCATTCGGAGAAGTCTTCCCTGAGCCAGAAGGTCAAGTAGACCTTGAAGTATTATCTATCTATTTATATGGCTATGAAGGTCAAGCGGTTGATAATAAGTCTTTTTCGGCGTTATTGGACGAAAAATGGAATAATGATCTTAGAGACGATAGTAAATTTGATAATTTTGTATCTATGCAAGTCGTCGCGAATTTAGACACGGCGTATTAAGATTATGTTTTTGCCTACTTAACAGTTTATCGTTAAGTAGGCCATTTCTTTTAGCTATTTTGATTGCTGAGCATATGTACGAGGTTGTTGATTTCTTCAATTGCAAGCGCTTTAGATTGCTTATGCCTGTCGTCGCCAAACTCTTGATACTCAGATGCGATTTCATAAAATTCTTCAGCACCTAAATATGGAGCCAACTGCTCGATATGGCTACTTAGGTGATTCAAATGATATTGTGACTCACCTTTTTTAAATGCAAATTCTCCCCAAGATGCCAGTAATACGAGAGTTTTACCCGATAAAATTGGCTCAAGTGGTTTATCACCTCGTGCTAAATCAAAGCTGAAGGTCTTATTTACTCGGATCACCATATCAAACCAAGCCTTTAGCACAGCAGGCATACCGTAGTTATACATAGGGCTTGCGATCACGATAATATCGGCATTGGTCACTTCTTTGATAATTTCGTCAGACTCAGCGAGTACTAAGCGTTGCTCTTCGCTCAACACTCCTTTTGCAAATGCAGCCGCTATAAATGCTTCATCGATGAATGCAGGACGTTTCACGGAGAGGTCGCGATGGGTGATTTCTACTTTATGTGTAGTTTGACTAAAAGTACTTAAAAACTGCTCTCCCAACATTCTGCTTATTGATTGGTGTTGTGTTTCGTTCTCACTGTACTTTCTTACGCTGCAACTTATATATAGAATGTTTTTCATGGCTTATCTCCAGTTGTATTATGTGCATTATTCTGTGCTTAAGTGAGCAATGTGACAACTGAGGAGAATTCATAGATAGATGAGATAAACTAACTTATAGGTTTGCTATGTTCACACATTTACCGTCTTTGAATAACATAAAAACCTTTGCTGTTGCTGCGCACTACTTGAGCTTTAAAGATGCGGCGGGGGTACTTAATGTTACGCCTACGGCAGTGTCACATCAGATAAAGTCACTGGAATCACAGTTAAGGGTTCAGCTTTTTGAGCGAAAAACGCGAGCGGTGCAATTAACATTACAAGGACAGGCACTTGCAAAGGTGTGTATTGATTCACTCAATATGCTTGATAATGCGTTTATTGAGTTTACTGAGCAAAAGAACGATTTGCTTATTTCATGTTGTAATTCATTTGCTGCACTTTGGCTTGCTCCGAATATGGCTGCCATTAATCATGCTTTCCCAAACCAAACCGTCACAATATGCGCGAGCGATCAACTCATTGATTTAAACAAAGAGAAACATATTGATATCGCCCTGCGTTATGGCAAAGCGGATCCAAATTCTAATGAAACTCATCTTATTACCGAGAAAATAGGGCTTTATGCTAGTCCAAATTATCGGGTGCCAGACCACGGTAAACCTGTACTATTTCTCACCCATTGGCAAGACGAAACAGGGCTTGAAAATATTCCTTGGCAAGCGCACATTGACGAAAGTCATTATGACTTGCGTTATTTTGAGCAAGAACACTTTGTCTTGCAGGCGGCTGTGGCCGGGCAAGGGCTGGCACTATTGAGCGATGTATTAGCAGAGTCAGCAGTAATACAGGGGTGGTTAAGTAAAAGCCCAACAATGGAGGAATTTTCAGGCTATGGCTATTGGCTTAGGCAAACGACTTATCGCAAGAGTTCGGCGATTGTTCACCATTTTACCATTTGGCTGGCAAGCGCGTTACAAAATATCAAGGCCAACAAAGATAAGGACATAAGATAAAAAGATAAAGGACAGGCACTTTTATCAATGAGCAAATAAGCCGTTTTTTAATATTGATCTATACTTTTGTGGAACTTAAGTCCTTATTCGAGAAGTGTTTATTACTAGGTGGTGATGTGATGATAAAAATCCTGCTGATGAGTCTCATTTTATTTCCCGCTTTATGTTTGAGTGGTGATTATACCTTCGCCTTTGTGCCGCAGCAGTCTGCAAATAAGTTAGCCAAAAATTGGCAACCTATTCTCGATTATCTCAGTGATAAAACCGGAGATAACTACACATTTAAAACCGCTAAAGATATACCAACCTTTGAAGCCAGGGTGCTGCAGCAAGAGTATGATGTGGCATACATGAATCCCTATCACTTTGTTGTATTTAATGAGCGGGTAGGTTATCAAGCTATCGCCAAGCAAAGAGATAAAATGATAAAAGGGATCATCGTGGTTAAAAAAGGAGCGGGTATTACTGACTTATCGCAATTACGAGGAGAAACGCTTGCTTTTCCGGCTCCTGCTGCATTCGCTGCGAGCATTTTGCCCCGAGGGGAATTGGCGAAGCAAGGTATTGAATTTACGCCAAGATATGTATCTTCCCATGACTCCGTTTATCTCAACGTGTCGAGAGGATTTGTCAAAGCGGGGGGCGGTGTCATGCGTACTTTCAACAACGCCGATCCTAAAATTAAATCACAACTCGACATTCTCTGGACGACAAAAGGTTATACACCACATGCATTTGCTGTAAAAAGAGCAATGCCAGAAGATGCAAGGCAAAGGTTAGTAGCGGCGTTGACCTCTCTTGAACTGACTGAAGAGGGAATGAGGCTACTCGAAGCGGTGAATTTCAAGGGCATTATGGCAGCGTCGAACGAGGACTGGCAAGACGTAAAAGCATTAGAATTAGAAACCTTGGTTGGCAAATAGTACTGGGATGATTAAGAAGCGCCACGACTGAATGAAAAGGCTATCGTTAAGACTCAAAACCATGATTGGCACCGCTATTATTGAAGCGGTGCTGTTGAGTGCGCTCATATTTGTGGTGATTGATTTTATGATGGAGTCCGCAAATGACGCCATGAATAAACGCGCAACCACGACTGCACGTTTGTTTGCGAGCGCGACCAAAGATGCCGTGCTGTCGTACGATTTAGCCACGCTAGATGCTTTTACCAATGAGTTATTAAGCAACCCAGATATCCTTTACGTTAAAGTGATCGATGGTGAAAGCCAAACACTTTCCTTTGCAGGAAACGAGCGCTTTAAAACGCGCACATTTGAAGATGATACGTTAGTTGCGAAAGTCACGGACGGTATTTTTGATATTCATGCTGATATTGTTGAGGGAGGGACACTATTTGGCACTATTCAGATAGGCATAGATATTGGCACCATAAATCGAACGATGTCAGAAGTAAAACGCTGGACGGTTTCTATCGCGCTGTTTGAAATGGCGTTAGTTGCTATTTTCTCTTATTTTCTCGGTATATATCTCACAACCAATCTGTATATCTTGAAGAGCCAAGCTAAATTTATCGCTCGTAATGTCAAAAAAGGCGTATTTGATTTCAAATGGAAACCAATTCAGAGTAAAGATGAGTTACAAGAACTGTCTTTAGCGTTTGATGAACTATCACAAACTTTAGCCGAAGAGCATGAGCGTCGAGAACGATATAAACATGATTTGATTGAGCTAAATAAACACTTAGAAGAACTGGTGGCACAGAGAACTGAAAAGCTGAATCAGAAAAATCAGCAGCTTGAGGCTACGAATAGAGAGCTTGAAGCTGCGCAGCAACAGCTTGTTCACTCAGAAAAAATGGCCTCTGTGGGTCAATTGGCTGCGGGAGTTGCCCATGAAATAAATAATCCGCTCGGTTTTGTGATGAGTAACCTTGATGTGATGCGTCACTATCATGGCGATTATGCCGAACTTGCAAAGCGTGCGGTTCAGCTCGGACTTGAACCCGGCGAACGTAATGCGTTCAATCAATTTGTTCAAGACAAAGACTTTGCTTTTATTAATAGCGATTGTACAGAGCTTATTGATGAGTCGATGACTGGGCTGCAAAGAGTTTCTGCGATTGTGAACGATCTCAAGCAGTTTTCAAGAGCAGATACTATTCAATTGCAACCTTGCGATATTAATGCTTGCATAAAGACAACGTTAAATCTGGTGGAGAGTAAGCTCAAGTATCATGCTAACGTGATCACTCAGTTAGGTGAAGTCCCTCAAGTGCTGGGGAACCAAGGCAAGCTAATTCAAGTAATGACAAACTTACTCATCAATGCAGCGCAGGCTTTGGAGAGTGAAGGAGAAATTAAAGTAACAACGCATTTGGAAAATGGCAGTGTTGCGATCAGTGTGCAAGACAGTGGCGTTGGGATCCCCAAGGAGATCATTGATAAGATATTTGACCCCTTTTTTACTACTAAGCCTGTCGGTAAAGGCACAGGACTTGGGCTCTCCATTAGCTACGATATAATCAAAGAGCATGGCGGAGAGTTATTGGTTGAGAGTGAAGAGGGCATTGGGACATGTTTTACTATTTTATTGCCATCATGCAAGTAAGCACGACCCTGATATGAAACGTTTTAATCCACAGCTAATAAGTCCTTTGTGGTTAAAAGCAATCAATGGACACCTAATTGTACGGAATAACGGTCGCTGTGAACGACCGTTTTGCAAATTGTTTTTTTACTGTAACTCAACCGTCAAGGTGCGACCGTAACTGGGGGTGCCGATATGCAGACGAGAAGGTTCGTCAACTTGAAAGTCCATTGTACTGATGTCAAATCTTAGTTGTACATCGATGAGCGCTTTACATGGATCATATTCACTCATATCTACTAAGTTAAACATATATTGAGGAGGAAAGCTTTCTAATGAAGTGCCATCCCACTCTAGTGCAAATATGTGTTGAAAACAACCACCACCATACCTTGCATCAATGACTAACTGGCTTGCAGAACGGTCATAGTGAGCGCCTTTCAGCCAAAGCATATTTGCCTGTTTTTGCGTTAGTGTCTTGACCGTTTTACCTTTAAGATGAACGGTCTCTTTATCCTGTGTGTTAGGGTCATTGCTTGGCTGAATGATTCTCGCACCATTTGCTTCTGAATTACCTATCCAAGGGGCATCAACTACAAATGGGACGAGCATATCTGCGCCAATCATAGAGGTAGGTGTAACAGTCAACTCGTAGTTCCAAATCCCGTCTGCGGGAGGAACTACAGGGATCATTTCATTCAGTGAAACATTTAAGTTCGTACTAGAGAGTTGTCCGCTAACTTGAACTCTTCCGTTCTCAGTGATGTCGATCGATTGAATATATGCAACAGCCATTGTTATCTCCTATTTCAGCTATTCCCTGAAACTTCTAAACTGGGCTGGGAAGTCCCAGTTCAACCACATAACAATAGAGAGCGACAGAACGATTCTATCGCAATTTTCGCTGATGTTAATTCTTCAAGTGTTGGTGTTGCTATGGCCTCACACTAAATGAAGAATTCACAAATGAGTAAACAAGTATAGACAAAATTACAAATCTGGTAGCGAAACAACTCAGCTTAAGATGATGGGCTAATATAGAACATGTTTTTTGGTTGCTTTCTTTAATTGGTTTACTCGTTATTTTTATTAATAAAGACGCGAATACGATGTTTATCTGGGTCTAATACGATAAAACTATCGCCATATACCTCGGCTTGCGGGGCCTGAGCAAACTCAATATCTAGTAACTTCCATGTATCGTATAAAGCAAAAAACGCCTTTTGGCTTGGTTGCATAATAGAGATTTCAGTACCGCCCCCGGTAATGCGACTTGGTGGTGTAAGGGCTGTGTTTTGTTTAAGTGCAATGGAGATGTTGTTTGCACACTTCATAGAAACAAAAGTTGGAGAAAGCTTTACAGTCTCACATTGGAATAGCTGTCTATAGAACGCTTTGCTAAGCTTGATATCGCTTACATATAACACCAAAGAATCAACGGTGACCATCATGGAATTCCATCATTTTTTAAAAAGTTGCAGCTACAATACTCTCTCGGTGTGTCAGTTACTGTCAGTAGCTTTAGCCTAGAGGTAGAGGCTCTAGTTATGGTGAGTAGATAGTTTGTTTAAAAATAACCGGCACTCGTGTGAAAACGGATCACTCAGTTGTTGGTATCTGCTACTCGAAAGTCGCTCGGATGCCATTGCGAATTGACACTGACACCCTCGGAATTTGGTATTTAACCTGAGGTTTGGATAAGGAATGTTCCAACTCATTGTTGCTAAAGCACAACTTAGTTTTCTCCTTGTCTAGCCAGAGAGTTTTAGGGAAAACACCGCTTCCGCGTCCTGCTCTCGCTAAGGTACCTACATCCTGTAGGCAAGGCGGATTTACGCATCAATAGCTGGCTATTGGAGTGAATTCAACGCAGTTAGCGCTAAAACTGGCTGCTAGAAAGGCATTAATTATCCGCAGCTCAGGTTATTTATTTGTTGTTTTGAGTAAAGCTCATCAGCCAATTAATATCCCATGTCTCACCGTCATCTACCGAGAAAGCTTGTTCCCACTTTGGCTTGTCCGGGGTGGTAGCATCCCATCTAAACCTGACTTTTGTAAGTCTGCCACCAAGTAACTCCTCTGCGTAAAAGAGGCCGATGTGATTTTGAAAGAACCCCACGACTGGAACACTGATTTGATCCGCAAAGCGGCCATCAAGCCACCAAATAGACCATAGCTTACTGTTGGGATTGAATGAGCGGATAGCCGCTGCTCGAAATGAGGCGTCAGGAAAGTGCAGCAGGTTATCTTCTATATTCCCACATCCGCCGAGGATTTTGCGAGTTGTTGACTCCGCTGAAAATTCGACCCAAGGTGAGTTGCTATCCAGTAGATTGTGACGTCGTCGATGGGTAACTTTCCAGCAACCAATTGCAAAATCAAAATCATTTATTCCCGCAGAGTCGGACTTAATAAGGTCGTTACTTTGTTTCGTCGTTATGGTCATTATGTATCTCCTATTTGTGGAAAATTTGATCTGAAAGTTTCGTTCACTTAATTGCTAGTCATGTTAGTCTACTTATATAGCTGCCATTTTGTGTCACATTTAGAGTATGAAAAGAACCACCTCATCAGGTCATTTAGCAAGGCTTGATAAACTCGAGAGCATGTTAAAGTCGGAAGATTTTTTAACGGTGCGTGCCCTGTCTCATGCTTTGCACGTATCAACACGAACTTTATATCGAGACATTAATATCTTGAGAGACAGAGGGCTTCCCATCGATGCTGATAAAGGTAAGGGAGGTGGTGTTAGATTGCATCGTAGTTGGGGAGTGGGGAAACTCAGCTTAACAGAAGAAGAGGCGGTGGATTTATTACTGAGCCTTGCAATGTCAGATAGACTAAATTCGCCGCTGTTTTTGGAGAGTTTGCAATCTATAAAATATAAATTGTTGGCGCTGTTAAGTTCTGATCAAAAGCGAAAGATAGAGAATCTGCGTAGTCGGGTACTCATAGGCAGCTCTGCATCGCCCTCGGTACATGCGTCCTATGAGCAATCAGACGTGCCAATTTGCAGCGCACTGAAGCAGGCCTTCATCTCTAAGTTATGCTTGGAAGTAAGCTATGAAGATGAAAATAAAAGAGAGACGCATAGAGTCATAGAGCCCCATTATTTGTATTTTAATACGCCTGTTTGGTACATATTTGCTTGGGATCATTTACGGATGGACTTTCGCGTATTTCGTGTGGATAGAATGAAGCGGTCATTCGAGTTGTCAGCGCGTTTTGAGCTCAGACCAAAACAGGAGTTTGAGCATTTAATCGAGACAGATAGTCCCATATCACTTTAACTTCATGTTATTAACGCTTACAGTAAGCTCGCACACTGTCTAACGGTGTGTAGAGCAATGTGAAACTGGTATTTTTAACAAAAAGGAAAGGTTGTATGGTTACTTGCTACTTAAAATATGTTGTTGATCCGGCAAAAATTGCTGACTTTGAGGAATATGCCAAAATGTGGATCCCACTCGTCAATCGTTTTGGTGGGCAGCATAATGGCTACTTTTTACCATCGGAAGGTGCAAGTAATATTGCCTTGGCATTATTCACCTTTCCCAGTTTGGCGGCCTATGAAACGTATCGCAATGAATCGTTTCAAGATGCACAGTGTCAGGCTGCAATTAAATTTGCAGAAGATACCGGTTGCATAATCAGCTATGAACGCAGCTTCTTTAGACCTGTATTTGAATAGAGGTGAGTAAATGGAGCTGAACATCCCGTGCAACTAGATATTTCTGCCAATCTCAAACTACAAAACCTTGCTTTGACGCATGCAAAGCCATTATTTGATTGCGTACAAAGTAGTCGAGCAAGTTTACAAAACGTGTTGCCGTGGGTTGCGACATTACATACTGAGGCTGATGCAGAGCGATACATCGACACACGTATAAATAACCAAGTTGGCGGACTTTGGTCTGCTATTGAATTTAATTGCGAGTTTTGTGGTGTGTTTGGGATCAAGTATATGGATGCGCAAACGCAAACTGCCGAAATCGGCTATTGGCTTGGCGAAAAGGCAAGAGGTCACGGCTTAATCGGTCTAGTGCTTGAACAGGTTATTGCCAGACTTCGAGAAGTAAGTGATATTAAAACTGTGGAGTTTCAAAGTTTACAGTCAAATATTGCGAGCCAGCGGATCATTGAAAAAATAGGCGGTCAGTTTGTTGAGTCCTGTGTCAATGATCTGGGCGTAGCAAGTGACGAGTCGCTATATATCTATCGACTCGCACTTTAGTTTCCCCTATTTGGGGGGAATGAGCGCATAGTTGCTATGCGCTCAACTGATTAGTTTACCTCACACTTAGCAGGCACAGCTCGGCTTCGTAGGGTAGTGACGATAATTTGCGGTAATAGCGGCATTACAATCATGCCAACCATCAAACTATACTGAAGCGGCGTGAACGTTTCGCCCAGTAGCACCAACCCCGTCAAAATACCCGCAATCGGATTTGCAATACCACCAAAGGTAAAGTCCACAACAGACATACGTTGTAGTAACCACACGTACAAACTATAACCCAGTGCGGTGTTCAGGAGCACAACCCATAATATGCCGATGAGATTGGTCATCGAGAAATTGTTAAAAGCTGCAATATACTTAGCTGGTGCGATCACACCGTGAACGCTTGATGCGAGCGTGAGAATAACGCCGCCAATAATGAGTTGCCAAGTTAACACTGTCCACCAATGCATGCGATCACCAAGAGATTTAGTGATTGAGCTGCCGATCACGATACAGGTTATTGCCGCAAGTATTGCCGCTAAACCAAGAGGGTTTAAACTCAGTGAACTCGGATCAAATAGCAACCAGGCCAACACAATAAGCGCCGCGCCGCATAATGCTTGCACCAATCCCGGGCGTTGCTTATTGACCAACCAATGATAAAGCATGGCGAACACTGGCACAGACACCATGCCCACGCTCGATATGGCAGATGGTAGCGTTAACGACATCACGAAGATCATGCTAAAAAAGGCCGCGATATTAATCGCCCCAAGGCCGCATAGTATTTTCCAGTCTGCTTTTTTTGGCAAACTCGGCTTAACTGCCAGCAAAATAAGCCCAGCCGGAAGCGCTCTAATTGCGCCAAGTAAAAGAGGCGGCCAGTCCGCGAGGGTGTATTGTGTCACCGCATACGTGGTGCCCCATAAAAATGCAGGGATCATCGCAAGGAGTATATTCACATTAACTATCTTTATGTTGAGATACTTTGCGGTAAGGTATTACTAAAAATACTTTTTGTAAAGTATCTTTATGTTAAGATATTTCTTTACAAAGTTTGTTGTCGGGGCAAATATTGATGGATGCGATTGATAGAGTACAAGAGCAGTGGGCTCGCGAAAAACCACAGTTAGAAACAATACCCATGGCAATAATGGGTCGCTTAGTGCGCATAGCTAAACATATGGAAGCCGAAGTTGAAAAGCTGCACAAGCAATACGGCTTAAATTTGGGCGAATTTGATGTGTTAGCTACCTTGCGCCGCAGCGGCAAACCATTTCGCTTAACCCCATCAGAGCTATTTAAAACCATGCTACTCACCTCTGGTGCGATGACCAACCGTTTAGATAAGCTAGCGGCAAAAGGCCTTATTAAGCGTGAGCATTGTAAAGAAGACCGCCGCAGTGTAACCGTTGAATTGACAGCAGAAGGCCTCGCCCTGATTGAAGAGCTGATTGAACCGCATATCGCCATTCAAGCCCAATTGGTTGAAGGGATGAGTAGAGAGCAGCAAACCTTGCTAAATAGTGTGTTAAAAGAGTGGTTAACGCAATTTGAGTGAGGATATAAACAGTTTTGTAGGCGGTTCACCAGCCGAGAAGTGATGCCTTTCTGATGTGAGGGGGAAAGTGGTGTTGCCTGTGTGTTCAGGTTTTACGTAAGTCATTGGACTGTTTGCCAGCAGCACATAATCATCATGGTGTAGTAAGTTTGAATAATCGAAGCGCTATTCGACCTACTAAACCTTTGTACTCATCACGTACTCTGGATACCCTGTATGTTCGTCTTTCTTTTCAGCGATAACTCTGAAGCCTTGAGATAGGTAAAACTGATGGCTTGCTTGATTTTCTTTGTATACACAAAGCGTCAATATCGGTCTTTGATTTTTTGCATGAGTAAGCAATTGTTTGCCTATGCCGTTTCCCTGTTGCTTTGGTTTCACAAACAGGGCGGCTAAGCTGTTTTGGTGTACAGCGTAAAACCCGACAACGTCGGAGTTCAGTTCGTAGACGTAAACCTCTGAAGCAGGGAGATAAATATTACGCATATTTTCTAAATTAGCTTGCCAAAACTCGGCTGAGATAAACCCGTGTGCTTGAATGGATGCGTTCAGCCAAATTTCAAGTATGGTATCTATGTCATCCTCAGTGTATTTTCTTATCATGATTGCAGCGCTCGCAATTTTTCAAGCACTTCGTTTAGTACAGCAATTCCCATTGTTTTTTCCACGAGGGAATTCATATCCCCTTGAAGAAATTCATTCCAAGATACGGTTTTGGCGCCTGAATTGTGTGCATATCTACCATACGCAGATAACACAGTTCCATCATCCTGAATGGAGACGAGATAAAGGTTTTGATCCGGCGTATCAAGCCTACGCTCGAATAGTGTTTTAGGTTTTTTATATTCCATGACTGCTTATCAAATAAAAAAAGTGGCGATATGAATTCAGGTCTCAAGTCTGTGTTGAAGGTGCTTAAAACGTACAGTGATTATCTTTTCATTCCTTGTGATGTGCAAATTATCACTGGACCATACTTGGTACAAGTGCTTTGTTGGCGAGATGGCATGCTTAATCTTTAAAAAAACCAAAATAAATTACAAGACCGACCTAAATACGTTAACTTGAAATTGTCTTTTTTGATTGGTATCAAAGCGCATCCATGCGCTTCTCGTTCATTCTTTTGAAACGACGCGATCGAGCGAACCAAGAAAACGTCGCCCTAGCATCACACTTAATCCTCAAATCCTAAGCCGATATAGTGCAACCGTCTTGTAAGGCACGTCTCTGTGCCAGACAAGACTTGGCCGACATCCTGTCGGCACATTGCATATCGGATTATACTTTTCGGGTGTGATGGAGGGGGAATAAGTCGCCTGTTAGCTGTTCACAAAGCCATTAGCAACATAGTTGTTTGCAAGCACCACAAGAATCTATCAGCACCTTGTATCTCCCTCATCACACCCGAAAGTAAATTGCCAATGAGTCATTTCAGCGCATGGATGCGTGAAAAGCTGTGACAGGGCCAAGGATGGCCCTTACACAGCGGTGACGTTCATATTGGCGATTTACTTGAGGAGTCAGTGTGATGTTGGGAGTGCCCTTTCTTTTGCATACTTGTTCTTTGGGCATCAAAGAAAAGTATGTCGTAGCCCATGGATGGGCGTCGAAACCTGTCAGGATGACGGGCTGACTTTACTCGTAGCCCCAATTTATTAGTGATATTACTTTTTGGCTGATATCAAAGCCTTGCCAAATAAGAAAAAAATGACTTTAATAATTTACGTAAATACGTTGTTATTTTAGAAGGTGGTCAAGCTGTATTGTTTTGTGTCACGAACGGTTCAAAATAAAAGTCACTGCATCAAGAGTAAGCTCTCAAGGTAAACACCAGCCTAATTTGGTGTGTAGGACACGCTCTAGCTCATTAGCGATTACGCATAAATGCCAAGATGTTAACTGTCTTTCAGGCCAGGTATCAAAATAGGAATAATCCAGATATGGATAATAAGAGTGTTAAATTTTTCTCACAAACCAATATAAATTATCAACATCGTGAGCCTATAGATATTTCGACGAATAGTGATGAGAAAGCTTTGAAGCATTTGTTCAAAATTGCGCTAGAAAGTAGAAATTTTGAAATAACGCAATTAGTACAAAGAAATAATTTTTTTATGATCTTTCAAGGTGTCATTTTCATGGGCCTAATTCAATCTAGCCACTCTGTGCCTATCGTTAGTTTCATGATTTGTGTCGTTGGCTTGGTAACTTCATTTTTTCAATCTCGTATGGCTGCTGGAGCAAAGTTTTGGCAGGAGTATTAGGAAGCAACTTTAACTCGATTAGAAACGGAGATGCTGCATCATATTTATAACTCAACAGAAGAAAGAAGGTACCTATATTCACTATTTCATAATGATCAAGAGCGTTATAACACGATAGTTCGCTCCAAAATTGGAGGCCGTAGCCAATCACCAGTCAATAAAATGATTATGAATAGGTATTCGGTTAGTAGAATTCCTATTTATGTTGCTATTTCCTTAGGAACTATTTGGTTTTTACTAATGTTATGTACAATGGCGTCTTATTCTGGCTTAAAGGTACCAAGTTTTATTGTTGGCTTCTAGACAAGGGGCGAAGAAAAGTAGGCTTTCGCTGATTCGTGACCTGCAGTTTTAAGCTTGTTCAGTAAGTCTTACGTGATTTGGTTAGGTTATGTTAAAATTGAAAGAAAATTGCTCGGTTCTAAACTTCAAAAATATAATCAAAGATGACAATGCTATTGATATCTTAATGTATGGGGCTGCAAACCAAGAGCACTATGAAGGCCAGATCGAGTTACTTGAAGAATGTTGTATATCGTCGCCTGAATATGCTGATGAGTTTCGCTCACAGATACGTGGTTACAAGCAAATACTAGGTGATCCTAACTATAATAAAGGTTTGTACCCTCGCGGTATAGAGAAAATCATCCAACAAATTATCGAACCAATGTCCCTATGGGAAGCGATCATAAGTTTGACTACAGACCATTTCTTAGCCTCTGAAAACTATTTCCGAAGCTTGGTTGATGTAAGCCTAACATTTTTATTGAGCAGTGAGATTGCTAAATTGTTCAACCATAAGCCTGCAGATTTTTCGTTGTATAATATTTGGTTTATGAGCAAATCAAAAATTCAAGCTAGTGGACAAGTCTCTTTAGAGGAAATTGAATTTATTGACAGTCAGTTTGAAGTCAATGGAAAAAAAAGAGACGCAAGATTAGCAAGACTACTCAACTTTAGAAATAAACAAATTGCACATAACTCGGCGTCGGATGAAACGCTGAAAGATGACTTTGTCCACGTGACTTGTTTTATTCTAAGGGTTTGGGCGATTCTGGATGCGGTATATAGCCCCAATTGTATGCCTCGACCTATACACATGGATGAGCACTTATTTGACCAGTTTTACAAAATCATGTCTAGAGCAGAACTGTCGCACGTAAAAGCGGAAAGGCTTAAATTTATCAATAAGCTGTTGAGTGCCTGTAGTAAAGATTTAATAACTGGTGAAAGCGATGGTAAGCGACCGTTTGCTGAGCTTAGGATCACCGTAAAAATCAGTTAATAAAGCGTTTTCTATAGATTCGCAACGTTTGATACTTCCGGTTAGAGTTGAGTTTAGCGCTCACGGCACAATAGATTGAATTCGGCGATAAGCTTTTCGAATGTTAATTTGGCGCTAAAGTCACTTGTCCAAACCTCAAAAAAAGCCACCTGGTTAAGGTGGCTTAATCTAACCCCGCATCCGGTTATTTATGCTTTACAGCCCACAGATGCAGTAGTTCGTGTGCAATGGTGGCGGCGGCGATTGCAGTGAGCTCGCTTTGGTCGTAGGAAGGGGAGACTTCTACTACGTCCATGCCTATCATGTTTAGCCCTTGCAGTGCGCGTAAAATCTTCAGCACTTTGTCGCTGGTTAGGCCGCCACATACTGGGGTGCCGGTGCCTGGTGCGAATGCTGGGTCTAGACAGTCGATATCAAAGGTTAAGTACACCGGCAAGTCGCCAACGCGTGCTTTGATTTGTGCTGCTATTTCTTCGGCACTTAAGTCATTTGCTGCCATAGCATCAATCACGCCAAACTCGTGACCTTGCTCTGTGTATTCGGTTCTAATGCCAATTTGCATTGAATGCTCTGGGCTTATTAGGCCTTCAATCGGAGCATGATAGAACATAGTACCGTGATCATAGCGTGAGCCTTGGCTGTATGTGTCTGTGTGCGCATCAAAATGTACGAGCGCCATTTTACCGTGAATTTGCTGGTGAGCACGCAGCAGTGGCAGGGTCACAAAGTGATCGCCGCCTAGGCTTAATAGCGTTTTGCCTTGCTGCAAAATTTGCAGAGCAGCTAGCTCGAGTTGCGCAGTAAAATACTCAGGATCGCCAACTGGGTAAGTGAAATCGCCAGCGTCCTGAAGTTTAATTTTGTCCCACAATGCAAATGACCAAGGGTATTTTTTACTTTCCCAAGCTAAGTGCACGGATGCGCGACGTATTGCATCTGGACCCAAGCGCGCGCCTGGGCGTCCAGAGGTTGCCAAGTCAAATGGCAAGCCAAGTACCACAACGTCTGCATCAATATCTGTGATATTGCGTACCATTGGCTGACGTAAAAACGTCATGCCGTTGGAGTACAGAGAATGATCGGTGTGATCGAATAAGTGGCTCATGGGTTAAAAATCTTCCAAATAAGTATAGCCGTCAAGGCCGGTTTCAAGCTCTGCTAGGCAGGTAGCTCGTTCTTCAAGCGGTAGTTTGCTTTCAACTAGGTTGGCAAAGTTACGCTTAAATTGTTCAACATCAAGGTGTACATAACGCATCATATCGGCAACGGTGTCGCCCGCATCAACATTACCAAGCGACAATTCGCCCTGGTCATCTAATGTGGCTACAACGGTGTGGGTGTCGCCAAATAGGTTGTGCATGTCACCTAAAATCTCTTGGTATGCACCCACCAAGAAAAATCCCAATAAATAGGGTTTATCTTTGCAAAACTCTGGTACTGGTAGGGTGGCTTCAATACCTTGGCCATCCACATAATGCTCCACCGTACCGTCAGAATCACAGGTAATATCCAGTAATACCGCGCGGCGCTTTGGCGCCTCTGTTAACCCGCTGAGTGGCAGGACAGGGAATACCTGTTCAATACCCCAAGCGTCTGGCAAAGATTGAAATAGCGAGAAATTCACAAAGAATTTATCCGCAAGCTTAGCACTGAGTTCGTCAATAATTGGGCGATGGAAACGGTTTTTGTTATCCATACGCTTGTTTAGCTCATAACATACGCGCAGGTTTACTTGCTCCGCCCAAGCTCTTTGCTCAAGGCTTAATAGGCCCATCGCAAATTGGCTGTGTACTTCTGCCAAGTCGCCCTGCGTATCATGAAAAATTTCAATCAACGCGCGGTCGTCGCTCTGCTCGTTGAGCGCCTGCCAAGACGTCCACATATTGTGTAGCAGTCTTGGGGCGTCACTTACCGGTGCAGTTATCTCTTCTACTTGATAGCTTTCGGTGCCAATCACATCGGTAATTAATACCGCGTGATGCGCCGTTAGCGCACGACCCGACTCAGAGATGATCTTTGGCATTGGCTGATTGTATTGCTTACAGGTATCGCCTACGGTGTAAACGATGTTGTTTGCATATTCAGCTAAGCTGTAGTTCATCGAGTTGGACGACTGGCTACGCGTTCCATCGTAATCCACTGCAAGTCCGCCACCTACGTCTAAATTCAACAGGTTTGCACCTAAACGGCGTAATTCGCAGTAGAATCTAGCTGCTTCACCCACACCAACGCGCACGTCACGAATATTGGCCATTTGCGAGCCTAAGTGAAAGTGCACCAGTTGCAGCGCGTCTAGCATGTCAGCTTGCTTTAATTGGTTAACAACCGTAAGGACTTGCGATGCAGACAGACCAAATTTGGACTTTTCGCCGCCGCTTGCTTGCCATTTTCCTTTACCTTGTGATGCCAAACGTACGCGTAAGCCTAAACGAGGTTTAACGTTGAGTGCTTTGGCTTCTGCCATCACGATGTCGAGCTCAGAACGCTTTTCTAAAACGATATAAACCTGATGGCCTAATTTTTCACCGATAAGCGCAAGACGGACGTATTCTCTGTCTTTGTAGCCATTACACACGATCACTGCGCTGGTTTTTTCACTGAGCGCCAATACGGTAAGTAACTCAGCTTTACTGCCAGCTTCTAAGCCAAGCTGTTTTTTATCGCTGGTTGCTTGGCTTGCGATAAGCCCCTCAATGACTTCTTTTTGTTGGTTTACTTTAATTGGGTAAACCAATAAATAATCTTCTGGGTAGCTGTAATCAGTAATCGCCTGATTAAACGCACCAACAATATTATGTACGCGCTGTTCTAGAATTTGTGGAAAACGCACTAGCGCAGGTAGGGTATAACCCTCAGATTTAATTTGTTGTGCAATGTTTGTCAGAGTTACGGCGTGCTGTGGCTGCTGTTGGTTCGGCATCGCAGTAACCTCTCCCTGATCATTAATACCAAAGAAGCCTTGGCTCCAGTGGCGCACGTTGTAGCATTCACGTGCTTGCTCAGAAGAGGTAAATTTGGTCATTCAAGTTCCTTAACGTAAGTTAGAGTTCAGCCTGCAGTGCGCCATCAATGGCGGCTACTCACTGAGTGATAGGTAGAATTAACCTGAACTCGGCATAACATCTGGCCAGAGCGATATTACGCTTTTGAGCATGGATATTTTAGTTGATTAACTAACTTTTTATCCCGAGTTCAGGTTAATTAATTTTCGCGCATTAGACACAAATAGAAAGTCTCAGTCTAATGAGTTATTTTGCTCGTCAAGAGTGACAAATCTTTCCCTTAGTTTAGTTGCGCTATAACGTGAATTAAGTGAGTGTAAACAAGGAGTAGTAAATTCTACTCTCGGGTTTTTTAAGCTAACGTTTCATCAAAACGCAAGGTTTGCATCGATGACAATCAATATTATTTATATCGCTTTGCTCGGTGTGCCTTTGCTTATTTTAGACGTTAAGCTTAGTCGTCGAGAAGGTGGTATCTTGTTTATGGGTTATGTAGCTTATTTCATTTATACGTTGAGTTAATAAGGTTTCAGAAGTTTCTGAAACCTTATTGCGTTTATCGAGTAAACTAATTTAGTATGTTATTGGGAAAACTTAAAAATGAGAAAGGACAATGAAAACAATAACATCAGCAGTACTCGGACTCGTCGCTTACAGTTCAGTGGCCAGCGCCAACCAATCAGTTCATGAACACGATTATCAATATGTGGAAATAAACGGCAATAAACTTGCCTATGCTTGCAAAGGAGAGGGCGAAACAACGGCACTTTTACTTGCTGGAATGGGCCTTGATGCTCATGAAACCTACAAAAACACCATTCATAACATAAATCCAAAAGGCTATCGCTTATGTTTTTATGATAGAGCGGGCACCGGAAAAAGCACTTTTGCCAAGCCTCGAGTACGGACTATGTTGGAGCTTACACAAGAGCTTGAGGCATTCACTCAAGCCACTAAAATGGATAATTTGGTACTTGTACCTCACTCTTTTGGTGGTTTTGTTGCAAGAGCCTATGCCAACCGAAACCCTGAAAAAGTAAAAGGTATGGTGCTTATCGACATCGCTCATGAGTCTTGGTATCACAATATGAAAAGTAAGATGTCCAAAGAAGCATGGAAGATAATGGATTGGATCATCAACTGGGAGCGAGATACTCATTCATTAGAAGATTTGGAAGAAGCTTCTGCCCATACAGAGATGTACAAAATTAACCGAAAAATGCCAGTTACGATACTGTCGCGTGGGATCCCTCATGTGACTATCCGCTCTACCGGTATGAGTTATGCTGATGTTGATGTTTATACTCAAACTTCAAAAGACTCCCAAATAAAGCTGCAAGAAATTGGCGATAATGTTACGCCCATTACCATGAAATACGCGTCTCACCTGTTTGATGAAACAGATCCATTTATTGCCATCAAATATATTGAAGAAATGGTGAAAAAGGTACAATAATATTTTTTACGCAAAGGGTTAGGGGTTATACTGCTGCTAACCCAACTAACAATAATAAAAGCAATGTTCTCTCATCACATAATTAGTTCAAAAATCACGACTTTCTTAGTAGCTGCAGCCGGTTTTGCAGGGGTGGTATTGTCAGTACTAGGTGTATTTAACCATCCGGAATTGACGTTAATCCTAGACTTTACAGCAAGCTTTTTATGCTTGATGGTCGCGTATAAGTTATATCAAAAGCAACTCAGGGCCTTAGGTTGGGCTGCGGTGCTCGGCGCGCTTATGTCCGTTGGCGTAGTCGTCGATGATACGCTAATCCAATTTTCATCAGGGCTGCTATTAACGGTTCAGTTGAACCTAGAAACCATAGCCGTAAACATCAACTTGCTTGGCTTGATTATCATCGCGACTGCGCTCACGGCAAAAATAAAGCTAACAAATGTAAAGGAATAATCATATGGAACTACTTAACTATCTGCAGACGCATTTTATTACTAAAGAGACTTTGCTACGCGAGTCGCAGTTATCCCATCTTGAATTGGCTACGTTAATTGAAAAGCGTTTGATGCCAAAAGCCGCCTATAAGTTAGCATTAAAGCTTGAATGTGACTCTTTCTTTGGCGAGCACTGTGATGAAAGCTGCCTAGAATTTTATCCGCAAGGGGCTTTAGTGTGGCTTGGTGCTGTGTCACAAGTAGCGGATGAAGCACAAGCCTTTGCACTCTTTAGTAAACGTTATAAAAACCAACTGCATAGATTAAAAGCGCAAGGCTTTAATCCGAGAGATGCAAAGCTGGATCAAGACATCGACGCTCACTTAGAAAGTGAGTGGCAACATTTCCTTGGCGGTATTTACGGACTTTGTACTAAAACGGGCTTACCTGAAGATATTGCAAATAAAGAAGCCGCTATCGTTATCATCAATGAGTATTTGGCACGAGATGAACATTTGAGTCTGGATGAACTGACTCAGCTTCACCAAGTGGTTGATTTATTGGATGAGGCAAGTGCCTTATTTGCGCCTCATGAGCGTGAACGTAGCTCACGCAAGCGTTTAATCGACGACGTAAGAGCAAAATTTCCAAAGCCTTAAACATCATTATTGACAACTTTTCGCTTTTTAAATCATGTGAATTGACTTCACATCCATTTCACACCTGTCCGCATAAAGTGTCTGTAACAAAACAACACAAGGGTCAACAGGCCCGAGGACAGGATGATGAACAAATCACTATTAACCTTATCTCTCGTTGCTGCCTTATCAGCAACTTCAATCAATGCGGTTGCGCAAGATAAAAATACACCTCATGTGCTCATGGTGCTCAGTAGTTATGGCGAAATGGGGGCTGATGGCTCTTTAAGCAAACCTGGATTTGAATTTGACGAGCTCAGTAAAGCGTATGCCGTGTTCAAACAAAATGGCATAAAAGTCACGTTAGCCTCGCCAAAGGGCGGTGAACCACTGGCCGATAAGTTCGATAAGAACAAACCTTACAATCAAGCATACAGTAACGATACGACTGCGATGGCGCAGCTTAAAAACACTATAAGACTGAGTGAGTTAGAGCCCTCGCAATACGATGCTGTGTTTGTGGTTGGCGGCAAAGGCCCAATGTTCGACTTGCATGACTCCAAGCCGTTACAGGCAATTATTCGTGATATCTACGTTAACAACGGCGTGATTGGTGCGGTTTGTCATGGTCCTGCGGCATTGGTGGATGTAAAGCTTGAAAATGGAGAGTATTTAATCGCTGGCAAGCGAGTAAATGGCTTTACTAACGAAGAAGAAGCAGCGTTTGGTAAAAAGTGGACCAAACAGTTTCCATTCCTACTTGAAGATAAACTCATTGAGCGTGGTGCATCGTTTGTGCAAGACGGGTTGATGTTGAATCAGGTAAGTATTGACGGTCAATTGATCACAGGGCAAAACCCTTTTTCTACGGTAGATACTGCCAAAGCGATGGTTGCGGCGCTAGGTCTGACGGTAAGCGAGTTACCGCGATTCAAAGACGATGAAAGTATTTTGCTGGTAGAGCAATTCTTTTCAGATAGCAGCAAAGCGAAGGCGCGTTATTTAGCGGATAAGTCATCATTCGATCCTATGTTGCTCGGGATCTCTGGTTTATATCAAGCGCAGCATGCGCAAACTGCTCATCAACTTGCCGTGGCCGTTGAGTTGATGGAATTAACCCTTGCAGATATCGATCACCCCATGTTGTACGAAGCGCTAGTAAATGCACAGCTCAAACTAAATGATATGTCTGGCGCAAAATCCACATTAGAAGCAGCGCTTAAAAAGCACGGTACGGCAGAGAATCTGATCGCACTAAAAGAGAAAGTTTATGGTTAAGCAAAACTGGAGAAAAGCAATGTTAGTAGTGACTGGAATTATCGCGGGCGTTGCCGCTGTTTGGTACGCAGTATTTGGATTAAAACCATACAGCGTTACGCCGGAGGAATTAACGCAAATATATAGCTATGAGCAAAAGGCGGTGGAGGTAAATATTTCGCCATTAAAAGCCAATCACTTTGCGCTTGAGTACAAAACGTTTGATGGCGATACAGTCAATGGTCATATTCTCTACCCAAGTAATTACGACGCGACCAAACCAATGCCTGTTATGGTGGGTGTCCACGGTATGGGTCGAAGTGATGTACGCTGGATACAAGAGAGCTTTAAAGGACGTGACACATACGAGCAAACGGATGAACTTACCAAAATGGCACTAGCAAACGGGTATGCTGTGATTGCCATTGATTCAAGAAATCATGGTAAGCGTAAAAATCTTGATCATAATATTATTGAAGTGATGCATGATTTAGATTGGTGGGGCAAGCGCGAACCGTACGAAAAGTTAATTATTGATTCGGTAAAGGATCACAGGGTACTGCTTGATTGGATTGCAACCCAACCGCAATTTGATCAAGACCAAATCAGTGTTGCGGGATATAGCATGGGAGGTCAAATCAGTTTAATTTTAGCTGCACTGGATAAACGAGTAGATAATGTGTTATCAATTGTTCCGCCTTACCTGACTAACGCGGTGGCTCGAGTGGCGATTAAAAACTTTGCGACAGCCGTTGATTCTCCCAAGGTGTGGTTGGTCTCGGCGGATGACGATGAATACGCCAGCGAGCGTGAAAATGAAGCATTATTCGAGGCCATTGCGAGTGTGCAAAAACATCACGTGGTCATTGAAGGTGAGCATATCTTGCCTGAAGGCTACTACAAAAAACTACAAGGCTGGTATTAATGAAAACAAGCTCACAACTTAATATTTTAGTGATTGAAGATAACACCGCGATTGCAAGTAATATAGCCGATTACTTTGATATGCAGGGACATAATATGGACTTTGCTTATACGGGAGAGCAGGGTTGTGAGCTTGCATTAACGCAATATTTTGACTGTATTATTTTGGATATTATGCTGCCAGATATTGAAGGGCTAGAGGTCTGTCAGCGATTAAGGCTTCAAGCTGATAGGCATATTCCCATCATCATGTTAACTGCTCGAGATACCTTGGATGATAAATTAGCAGGATTTGCACAGGGTGCGGATGATTACCTCACCAAACCTTTTTCGCTAGAGGAGCTAGCCGCGCGAGTCAGCGCATTAACTTGCCGATTAAATCCTACATCTGCTGCAAGAACACTAAGTGTAGGGGATGCAGACAAAAAGGTTACGCTCAATTACCAAAGCCAAACAGTAACGCGGGGTGAGACTGTACTCGTGTTACCGCCAATATTGTTCAATATTCTTAAAATTTTGATGGAAAGTTACCCTCGAGCGGTATCAAAGAGTGAGCTCGTTGAGCGTATTTGGGGCGAGGAGGGCACTGACTCGGATTCTTTACGGTCACACATCTACCAATTACGTAAAGCGGTAGATAAGCCATTTCCAACTGCCATTATTAAAACCATTCACAGCGTTGGTTTAGTGCTGGATTTATAGCCGAAATTGCAACTGAGAAAAATGAAAACAAAACAACTAAGAAACCGCATCATCACTTATTTTGTCTCTATCGTCGTGTTGCTCAGTGTATTATTTTCACTGATCACTTTGCTTTTTAGCTACATCATAGAAGACAGTTTTTTTTATCAAATTTTAGAGGATGAAAGAAAGCAGATAGCGCTTCAAATCGTCAATAACGAGACACCAAAAGCACATTTTGACTTCGTTACATTTCATCCTACAACCGACACTTTACCTGCGGTGGTAAGAACGCTACTCGCTGAGGAACCAAACCGCAAAGAGTTTAGCGCTGAGGCGGGTAAACATTATCATATCGCCTTTCTAAACAAGGACGACCGTGGACAAGGCATATTGCTTGCTGAAGTAAGCGGCCATCTTGTAGTGCGCGAACTGCGAGGCTTGATGCTTGGTTTTTCACTGACCCTATTGGCGATTGGATTAGTGATCGCGTTATTGTTAGCACTCGGAACGGTAAAGCTGGCGAAAAAACTACTTAAACCTTTGGATGAGCTTATGGTAATTGTAGACGGGAGTCCCGTTGAAAACCTACCGACCAATTTTGCATCTCAGTTTTCGCAAAATGAAATTGGTAAATTTGCACAAACGCTAGAATCGGCCCTTGCTCGCATTCGAGCATTCGTTGAGCGTGAACGCCAATTTACCAGAGATATTTCCCATGAATTGAGAACACCTGTGACCATTTCCCAAGGGGCGGTCAGTTTACTCAACCACACTGAGTTAAACAGTAAACAGCAAGAGCTGGTGGCAAGGATAGCGGAATCTGACCAGCAGATGCAGCTAACATTAGAAGCGCTACTTGCCCTTGCCCGGGAAAAAGCCGATACACCGGAGCAGACTAATTTACAATCCGTGATTGAAGCTTGTATTATTAATAACCAAGCGCTGTTTGAGCATAAAGTCCTAAGTATTGACTTACCTGGCAATGTATTTGTTCCTATGGCCGCGCAGGAGCTAAGATTGGTAGTGCAAAACCTGTTACAGAACGCTGTACATCATAGCCAAGGTGAGCAAATTCATATTCGTTACAGAGATAATACACTAACGATTGCGGATAATGGTCAAGGGTTACCAGAGATCTTTACGGCAAACGAGCAAGCCTTTGAGTCTGGCATGCGGGGTCCTAATAGTTTAGGTACTGGCATTGGCTTATCGCTGGTAAAGCGTCTTTGTGAGAAGTTTTCTGTAGAGGTGATGATTGAAAGTGGCGAAACGGGTGTGTCGGTTCACTTAAAGTTTGCTTAGGGTTGTTGTTGACCTGACCCAACACAGAATGAAAAGGCACGGCGACTTCCGTTATCGTGCCTTGAGAGAATTTAATTGAACTTAAGAAAACTCGGCGATAACCAATACTCTCTTGTGTTTAGCACTATAAAAAACAATCCCTTCGCCACCGCCCTCAAAATAAGTGGAGAAGCAGAAGGTGCCAAGGTACGCAAAATCTACGTTATGCTCTTCATCAAAAAAGCCAATTTCACGAGTGGAGTAGTGGCTGTAGTTCTCGCCACTTTGCTCATCCATAGCGTCAAAATAGCGCGTTTCATCATCACTTTCTTCATCCCACAAATAGGCGTCCCAATTGCAACCGAGTATGGGTTGGCCACCGAATTCAAATAGCGGAACGCTTTCATCGTTTTCGTCAAGGGAGTAGTTAAGTCGTTGATGTTTGGCGTAGAAGCTGGCTGCTTGCTGATAGTATTCGCTATAGTCTTCAAAATCCTCCTTCTCTTCACTTAGATTGTCAACATTGTGAGCGTCAACTTGCCACCCATTGTCTGTCAGTGAGTAGGAGATATAAGGAAGGTCGCCATCAAAAATCTCCATAGAAATCGGTAATGCGATAAGTACATTATCATCGCTGTTTACGTCTAACTTTGAATAGGCAAGTAGTCCTATTGGTAATAGCTGATTGTCATTAAACGCGACATCTTGGCTACTCGGGAATGGCTTGTAAAAATCAGTCGCTTGTAACACTTTTGTCGCAGGGCATGCGAGCGCCGAATCTTTAATGTAGAGGGCCATAAAACAACTCCTTTTTATGGTTTATTTTTTGGTAATTAATGCGTTAGGCTTGTATTTGGTGCACACCATATAGCGATGCGTGTGGAAAATCAATTAGTGTAATAATTGTTCGGGCGTTAGCGTGCCTGTCCTTTATATTTGCTCCAAATTTGTGGCTTATTATGCCTATGATAGGGCCATTGCAGTGCAGGATTGTCCGCTATAATACAAACTACATCAGGTGAGGAAAGTAGATACGCCATGGAAAATAGAGCATTTAAAATAAAAGTAATGGACCCAACTGAATTAGAAACTGCAGCAAAGTGGGCTCTGCAAGAAGGGTGGAACCCTGGGCTTAGCGACGCACAGTGCTACTATCAGGCCGATCCAAATGGCTTTTTAATTGGCTATCTAGGCGATGAGCCTATCGCATCGATTTCGGTGGTTAAGTACGATGATTCATTTGGTTTTTTAGGCTTTTATATTGTTAAACCAGAATATCGAGGTCAGGGTTATGGGATGCAGATTTGGCAGGCTGGACTTCAATATTTAGCTGGTTGTAACGTCGCACTGGATGGAGTGGTCGCGCAGCAAGAGAATTACAAAAAATCGGGTTTTAAGCTCGCCTATCGTAATATTCGCTACGAAGGTGTGGGCGGTGGCGAAGCGCCAGATAGCACAAACTTAGTGGCACTTGAAAGATTACCAATAGAAGAGGTCATTGCGTACGACAGTGCGTTTTTCCCAGCAAAAAGGGTAGCCTTTGTTGATGCTTGGATTAACCAGCCAAACTGCCACGCTTTAGGCATTAAACAGGATGACACTCTTGTAGCCATTGGTGTGATCCGCCCTTGTCACGTCGGCTATAAAATAGGACCTCTTTATGCTGATAACGCAGAACTTGCAGAGACACTCTTCTTAGCGCTTAGGTCCAAGGTATCAGCAACTGAGGCCATTTATTTGGATGTGCCAGAAGTAAATGCAGCTGCTGTTGCGCTTGCACAAAAGTACAAGATGTCGCTTTCTTTTGAAACCGCGAGAATGTACACCGCTGAACGCCCAGATTTGCCATTAACGCGAGTGTTCGGGGTAACTTCGTTTGAAATTGGTTAGTTTGATTCAATCGAAGCGGTATTGCTGATAGGTTGAAGTCAATAGCTCAACAAACTCCCGTACCTTTGCGGGAGTATATTGCTTCGACAAGTACAGTGCGTGAATAGGATAACTTTCATCGTGTAGTTCAGGTAGTAGCTGTACACAATTGCCCATAGCTAATTCATCTTTAAATGCCCATAGCGGCCCGTAATGCACACCAAGGCCAGCGTTTACCCAATTTTTTAGCACTGCAACACTGTTGGCGATGAGTTTACCACTTACCGCAACGGCTTCACGGTGCAGGCCTTTACCGAGAATGAGCTGATCACCAAGTTTCGGTTTATTGTAAAAGATAAAATCCAGTTTGCTTAAATCGCTAAAGTGTTGCGGTTGTCCCATGCGTTCAATATACGATTTAGAGGCCACCAAGACCCGTGGTACATGGCCTAGTTGTCGGCAAATCAAGGAGGAATCATCCAGTTTGCCAATCCTAATTGCAATATCGATTTGTTTAGCCTTGAGATCTTCAAAATGACTGCCGAGCAGTAACTCGATATTGAGATCTGGATAGGTGGTTATCATGGTTTGTACCACAGGAGCAATGAAGCGCTCAGCGAAGTCGTGTGGAGCTGCAACCCTCAATGTCCCAGAAGGTACTGCTGAGGTGCCTGAAATCGATTCTTCTAATTCCCTTTTTTCATCTAGTAATTGCTTTACGCCTTTATAGTACTCAAGACCAACTTCGGTTGCGGCCGTTTGCTTAGTGGAGCGCTGTAAAAGTTTTACTCCTAATCGACTTTCTAAGTTTGCGAGCTTTCGGCTTACCGAGGAGGGATCGGTACCTATCACTTCAGCCGCAGATTTGAGGCTGCCAGATTCAACGGTAAGAACAAACAAATCTTCTTCAGTAATCGATTTCATAGCGGATGTAAAAAATGCAATTAGTAAATGACTAAAATCACTATACCTGTATCCCCTTCACCTAGCTACACTAAAAGTCGATTGAATATTTCAAGTAGGAGAAATAGGTATGTCTAAGCAATTAACAGGTAAGGTTGCGTTTATCACAGGGTCAGCCAAAAATATGGGCAAGGATTTTGCCATAGCGCTGGCAAAGCAAGGCGCTGATCTTGTTATTCACTATCATAGTGCGCATTCTAAACCACAAGCACTTGAAACCCAGAAGGAAGTTGAAGCGCTGGGTGTTAGGACGACGCTAGTACACGGAGATGTCAGCAATAAAGCGCAGGTAATGAATATATTTGAGCATATTATTAGTGAGTTTGGCGGCGTAGATATCGTTATCAATAATGCCGGTACTATCAGCAAAAAACCGTTTGTTGAGTATAGCGAGGAAGATTTTGACAGGCTATTTGGGATCAACTGTAAAGGGGCATTTTTTGTGATGCAAGAAGCCGCTAAACATATTCGTGATAACGGTCGGATCATTAATATGGGCACTTCGCTGCTGGCAGCATTTACTGGAAATTATGCGCTCTATGCTGGCTCAAAAGCACCACTTGAGCATTTCACTCGTGCGCTAGCAAAGGAAATCGGACATCGAGGAGTGACCGTCAATACCATCGCACCAGGTCCAATTGACACTGACTTTTTCCATGGCGAAGAAAACGAGCAAACCGTTAATTATTTGCAGTCTGCAAGTGTAATGAACCGACTAGGACAAGTAGACGATATTACCCCTGCGGTGCTTTATCTTGCGTCGGAGCAATCACGCTGGACGACTGGGCAAACTTTGTTTGTTAACGGAGGCTTTGTCACTCGTTAAGTATGCTATGAGGGCACAAGTTGGTTAGGCGGTTTGTGCCAACGTTTTGTTCGCCAACAAGATGGTAAACGTTGTGCCATTTCCGGCTTTGGAATTGACTTTTAAGTCACCTTCTAAATGTTTTTTGACGAGATTATAGGTGACGGAAAGTCCAAGCCCGGCATGACCATGTTGGCGAGCTGTGGTGTAAAAGGGCTCAAAGATCCGGTTTAGGACCTCATTACTCATACCGACGCCTTCGTCTTTGACTCGAATAAATATTTTATTGTCAGTGATCTCTAAACGAACAGCGGCAAACGGCTGGGTGTCGCTATCATTACTAAAACCATGCACTCGGGCATTCTCTAGCAGCTGCAACAAGATTTGCTGTAGCGCCTTAACGTTGATTTTGACCAGTTGTTCCAGTTTTCCTGTTGCGCTAAATTCAACGCGCATCTTTAACTGGAAACGGGCCGTTTGTTCGCAATAATCGCGAATAACGGCTTCTAGGTCGACAAGTTGCTCGACGTCAGTTTCTTGCTCTGCGGAGATATTCTTGAACTCTTGTACTAGCTTTGCCGTTTTGCCGAGATTTCGCTCTGCGATAGACAACCCAGAATCCAATGCTGCCATAATTTCTAAAAACTCAGCGTGCGACAAACGCTGCGCTTTCATGCCGGTTTCCATCACATCCACTTGCTCTTGGCAGGATGACACTGCGGTAATCGAAACGCCAAGTGGGGTATTTACCTCGTGAGCCAATCCCGAAACTAAACTACCTAGGCTCGATAATTTTTCCGCCTCTACCAGTTGCTGGTGGATCACATGAATGTGGCTAAGGAGCTGATTGATGGCAAGGCTAACATCAGTCAATTCATTGTGGTTATCAATGTCGATACGCTTTTCGAGACTCGAGCTCTCAATAATGTGATTGATTTGCGAGCGAATATGATTGATTGGATGTTGAATAGAGCGATATAAAGCTAAGCCAACGGCGATTAAGCTCACCAATACAATCCCAGAAAAAATAATGAGCAACAACTTTAGTTGGCTAAATTGTTGCTCGGTTTGCTCCACAATACTGAGTGCGACGTCATTTTGTACCTCGGTGAGTGCTTGTAGTGACGCAGTTAACGGATCGAACTTTTCATAAAGTGCAGTAACAAACTGATTTTGTGGAATCGCTAAAAATGTCCCTTGATTTATCGCGCTTTGGAGCGTGGCAATATGCGTAAATACGGCCTGCATTTGGAACTCAATGAGTTCAACTTTGACTTGCTCCGCCGTCACCAAATATGTGTTTAGATAGCTTTGCCACGCGTCGTTCATGACCCGAGTAGCATCTGCTATTTGCATCAACACCTCGTCTTGGGAGACCAGCCCTGCACGATACTTATGAAGTATGTCGACAATCTGAATCGCACCGTGATCTGATACTTTTTTTATTTGAATAAGCGGCACAACACGATCGGCGTATAGAGATTCTACTTCTGACTCAAGGTGAGCGTAACGGTTAAAAGCATATCCAAGCAATAAGGCAAGCGCAATGATGGGAAACACAATTAGCAGCCATAATTTATGGCGAATATTAATTAGCTCTAGCACTACAGATAACTCATTTTTTGCATATCAACTTGAAGTATAAGTGCTGTTGATAATGTCGCCATTTTTCGTGGTGAAAATTAAAAAAAGCACGATGTGCGACTTGTGTCGCACTTTTTTGTTTGTTAATATGTGACATGTGTCGCAGTTGTGAGAAAAACAATGAAACCTAACTCAACCGAACTAATCGTTTTAAAGATCCTTTGGCGTGAACAGCCAAGAACGGGTAAAGAAATTCACACAGAAATAGGATCAAAGCTCAGCTGGAGCTACTCATCAACTCGAAAAACTCTTGAGAGAATGTGTGAAAAGGGTTATCTCGCCGAGCAAATGCAAGGCAATAAAAAAATATACTCAGCTGTCCTTGCTAAGGTACCGACTCTCGCACTTTATGCCCAAGAGTTTGCAAAGCAAATCATGGAGTTGGATGAGCCTCTGCCAATCGCTATGTTTTCAGATAGTAAGTTAATTGCAGCGGATGAATTAGATGAATTAGAAGCCATGTTAGATGAGTTAGCTAAGACGCAAGGTGATAAAGAGTAAGGTATGGAACTAATATTACTTTCGGTCTTGCTGTGGGTGGCGCTTAGTGGCTTAACGTACGCACTAGGTGTGAAATTTTCCGCTCGGTATGTACAGAATAAAGGACTTTGGTGGGGCGTGCTGGCAGTGACTTTTTTGCCTTGGATCCCACTTGAACACATGGAGCAACACAATGCCATTCCAGCCGTATTGTTTAATGCCAATTTACAACAACTTGCAGAGCCGCTGCTGGCAATGACGAAGCGCACTCAAGTTGCGTCTGACTGGCTAAACCTGACGCTTATGGCTGTATTTCTGGTCTATTGCGTTGGGCTAATCGCTCATCTTTTGGTACTTGGGCGACAGTATTGGCGAGTAACACGCCTCTGTAGCACCGCCTCAAAAATAAAGCTCGGTGCACGGAGTTGCTATCAATTGCCAATTACTTGCTCTCCTTTTGTGTTCGGACTGTGGCAACCTAAAGTGTATTTGCCGGTGGAATTTGACACGCTACCAGAGGCAGAGCAGCAAGCACTTATTCTGCATGAGTTAACCCACATAGATAAGGGCGACCATATTGCCGTCGTAATTTGGCGAATACTCGCGACGCTTGCTTGGTTTAATCCGTTTATTGCGAAAATGGAACTGGGCTTTATTCGAGCGATGGAATATTGCTGTGATGAGGTGACGATAGCGAAGCACAGCCTTGAGCCTTTGGCTTATAGCAAAGCATTAATGAACTCTTTAAAACGGGCTGCTGCTCCGCCGAAAACGATGAATATGACAGCAAATTTTGCATCTAACTCATTGACTTTAGATGATTATAAAAAGCGTTTTAGCGTTATTCTTAAATCTAAAAAGAAGCCTAGTAACCTTGTGTTGATAGGGTTTTTTGTGTTGCTTAGTTCAGGTTTAGCCTATGGCAATATTCAATGGACAATGGGAACGGCAATGGTGAGTAAAACATGGACATACCCGGTCGCCACCCCTGAAATAACATCAAGGTTTGGGCATGTATCGAATTTTCGTCACAATAAAGCACATCAAGGGCTGGATTTAGCTGGCGGCGTTGGTGAACCTGCGATGGCGGTTGCCAGCGGTACGGTCACGATTGCCGATGATAAAACCTTGCCTGAGAATTACGGTAAAGTGGTGTTGATCCATCATGACAATGGTTATCAAAGTCTCTACGCACATCTTGATAGCATTGATGTTGAGGTGGGTGAGCAAGTATCACAAGGAGAAGTGATCGGTACCATAGGTGAAACCGGTCGAGTCACTGGTCCACATCTACATCTAGAAGCTCTACATAACAACACGCGCATTGATCCGCTTACCTTATTGGAAAATTAACATGATTAAAAAGCTTTCTATCGCCATTGCAATGATGGCAACTTTTGGCTGCTCGAAACAACCCGAGCAGACTCATTCGGTCAATAAAGGGCAAGAGAACACCTTTGTGTCGGCGCAAGCAGATCAAGAGCAAGCTGTTGTACATAATGGATCCGCTGAAGACTCAGTCGCGGCCCAAATCCAAATCACAGAGGAGCTAAAGCCTGTTCAAGATATTCGTTTACTTGAACTTAAATCGGGTGAGAGTTTAGCGAATCTTTTAAGTGAGTTTGCATTCAGCGACCGAGATAGTTGGCTGGTGGAACAAGCCGTGAGTACGTGGACATCACTGACTAAGCTCAAGGCTGGACAGTTAATAGAAGCAGAGCTTGTAGACGGACAAGTACAGCAGATCCGCTTTGAATATGCATTTGCCCAGGTTATTGAGATTAAAAGAGTGGATGAGCAGTGGCGTGCATCGCTAAGTGAGCTTGAAACCGTCACGCAAACAAAGCGTTTATCGACAAGCATAGATTCTAGCTTTTTTGTGGACGCCAGCAAAATCGGGGTGCCTAACGACATTATCAATCAAAGTATTGTGGCCTTATCTCACCTTGTCGATTTTCAAAGAGAAGTATATGCCGGCGATCAAATTGATTTTGTATTTCAAGAACAGCAGCTTGTGGCAGCCGAAGAGTTACTCAAGCAAATCTCCAAACCTATAGAATTACAACATGTTGCGTTACTTTCTGGAAAAGAAAAATACCGCTTATATCGGTTTACTGATAATGGCGGAACGACCGCTTTTTACCACTCAGATGGTACCCTCGCGCAAAGCTTTCTAATGAAAACACCCCTTAACGGTGCTCGATTATCGTCAAACTTCGGTAAACGTCATCACCCAGTGTTGGGCTATACCCGAATGCACAAAGGGATCGATTTTGGTGCGCCTGTTGGTACGCCCATTATGGCTGCGGGTTCTGGAAAAGTACTCAAAGCTGGGTGGGGCGGCAGCTTTGGTAATCGTATAGTGTTAGATCACGGTAAAGGCTATCAAACACTTTATGCTCACTTAAATGGCTTTGCGAACGGCCTCAAGGCTGGGACGCGAGTAAAGCAAGGCGATGTGATTGGTTATCTTGGTAATACCGGCCTGTCGCAGGCGCGTCACTTACATTATGAGGTGCATAAAGACGGAAAAGCCATCAATCCACTCACCCTAAAACAACCAAAAAACACTAAGCTAAGTGACACGCAATTTGATGAATTTAGCGCGCAGGTTGCACAAATTACCACACTGCTCGATAGCGAAAACACAAAGCTTGCTCACCATGATGGACAGTCGGGCCGCATAGGTAATGCCGATGACTAGTCCTGAAAGAAATCGTATTAACAGCCTCGACTTTATTCGCGGGATAGCAATCCTATGTATTTTACTTATCAACATCGAAAGCTTTGCCTATCCCAATCCATGGGGCAGTTACCAATATGGCTTTATGGCAGATATAGACAGTGAGGTAAGGTACTGGGTTTACGTGTTTGCTCAGGGCAAGTTTTACGGGCTGCTGGCGATGTTATTTGGCGCTGGCCTTACGATTATTCTTCAAAAACAGCCATTTGAATTTGCTATTAAATTAAGTGCGGCAAGGCTAGTGGCTTTATTTATACTCGGCCTTGTTCATGCCTATTGTATTTGGAGTGGCGACATTCTCTATCACTATGCCGTGATAGGAATGATTGCCACCACCGTCATATTACTTGGCATCCGGGCCATCAAAGTCAGCATAGCAATTTGTTTGGCGTTTATGTTAGTTGCAGGTTTTGGCAGAGCAGAACGCACCAACGCCCAATACGATGCTTACCAAGCAGCGCTCAATGTTGACGAAGCGTCTCGCACACGAGACCAGCAAAAAGCGATTAATCGGTGGCAGAATAAAACCGAACCACGGACACCCAGCCATCGTACTTTGGAAGAAACGCTAAACTTAACTGAGTATTGGCAGGAAAACTTTGACAGCCCGCAGGTCCATAAAGGTAAGCTGTTTTATTCAAGTATTTTTTGGTCCACGTTGATGATGATGCTGATAGGCTCACAGTTGTTTCAATGGGGATTGTTCTCAAAGACTAAACTTAGCCCTTTTGCGGTTGTGGCACTGCTTTGCTTGATTGCGGTGTCGTGTTATGCCACTCAAGCTCGCTATTTTCATTGGCTACACAGTTCACATATCCCAGTGTTATCTTACGCTAAACAAATGGTCATCGTACTTAACCGGGAGCTGCAAGCGATTGTTTACTTGGTTTTGTTATCTTTGCTATATAACCGTTGGTTGCATCGCTTCAAATCCCTTGAGGCGATAAATCAAGTGGGTCGATTTGCGCTTAGCAATTACATTGGACAGTCACTGTTATTGGTGGTGATATTTTATGGCTTTGGATTACATAATACGCTAAGTCGCAGTGAGCTCTTACTCTTATGGCTTGTGATTATGGCAGTGCAGCTGCTGTTAAATGTGATTTACGGGCGATTCTTTAAGGTGGGTCCCGTTGAACGAGTATGGCGCAAACTAACAATTAAGTTACACACATAATCAACTCGAATTTTTTACAAATTCGAACTTCATACCTAAGCTAATTTTGACCTAATATTGAAGTCGACACGTTAGCTTGAGGTAAGGTATGGAAATAGAAATAACACAAGGATGGGACATTGAGCATGCGCAAGCGGCTGCTGAGCTTTATGTTGACGCGTTTGGTAGCAAATTCAAAGCCGCAGTGCCGGATCGCAATAAGCTGATCACTATTATCGCGAAGAGCTTCATCTCAGAATACTCCTTTGCTGCCTTTGCAGACGGCAAGTTAGTGGGGGTTGCGGGCTTTCAATATGGCAAAAGCGGTTTTACATCAAATATGGGCTTTACTGGACTCATTGATGAATTAGGCTTGCTAGGCGGGGTTAAAGCCGCAGCGGTGTTTACCCTATTTGAGCGAAAGCCTGCGCCCAATGAAGTGGTGATGGACGGCATCGCAGTTGCAGAATCGGTCAGAGGACAAGGTGTTGGCACTGCGCTTTTAGTGGCACTGCAGCGCTATACCAAACAAAGCGGGTTTCACGCTTTACGACTTGATGTCATTGATTCTAATCCCCTGGCAAAAAAGCTTTATATGAGAATGGGCTTTGTTGCCTCCCATCATGAAGATTTTTCTTATCTAAATTGGTTAATCGGTTTTAGCGGGGCAACAACGATGTTGTGGCGTCCATAGGACCTGTTTTCTGTGCTGCAAAAAATAAACGTGAAAGATAAGCAGACCTTAGGCATTTGCTTTTGCTATGAAGTAACAAGTAAAATGCCGAACTTTACGCATAACCAGACACCGACATGACAGCAATAAACCCTGTATCGACCCTCCTTAATCATTTGCAAACCCAAGCCGTACCAAACGAGCTTAGGCGTCTATTTCATGGACGTGGTCGTTGCTATGAAGGGCTTGAACAAATCACAGTAGATTGGTTACAAGGTCAGCTTTTAGTCTCTTTATTCAAGGAGCACGACGTTGACTTGGTAGCGTCGTTAAAGCAGGCATTATTATCGCTTGTGGAGACCGAAGCGTTTAACGGAAAACTCTCTGCTATTTTGCTGCAACATCGTTATTTGCCTGACTCAGATCTTGAGGTTTTGTATGGTGAATTAACTGCTATGCCCATCGTCGAAGAAAATGGACTTAAATATGGCTTAAAGCTTGGCGTAAAGCAGAACATGGGACTGTTTTTAGATATGCGTTTGGGTCGTGAGTTTGTTAAAGCTCAGTCTTCGAGGGCTCGGGTACTTAATCTGTTCTCTTATACTTGTGGGTTTTCCGTCGCGGCGATTGCGGGCGGTGCTGCCCATGTTGTGAATCTAGATATGGCAAAAGCGGCGCTCAAGCAAGGCCGAGTCAACCATCAACTCAATGAACACGACCTCAGTAAGGTGTCTTTTTTAGGCCATGATTTATTCAAATCTTGGGGAAAAGTGCGTAAATATGGGCCGTACGACCTTATCGTAATTGATCCGCCAAGCTTTCAAAAAGGCAGCTTTGCATTGACCAAAGACTATCAACGTATTTTAAGAAAGCTTCCTGAGTTACTTACGCCAAATGCCCAAGTGTTGGCGTGTGTGAATTCTCCCGATGTTTCAAGCCAATTTCTGATTGATGAAATGACCAGAGAGGCACCAACGCTCACATTTGTTGAACGTTTACAAAACCCACCTGAATTTAAAGACATTGATGAGCAAAGCAGCCTCAAGTGTTTAAGATTTAAAGCAAGTTAATCTATTTTTTAGCACTTTAACTTGGATGTAAAAGTGTGGACTAATACAGATAACCATTTAGCATTGAAAAGCGACCATTCAGCAATATTCAGAGTGCTTTTCGACGCTAAATGCGTACCATGAACGTATTCAGTCACTATTTGTATTGATTATGGTCAATCTCACATTGCAGCGAAATGAACAATTCGCAATTTTAGCCATCGTTGCCGCAATAAGTTTTGCTATCAGTCTTACCGATTGGGTGCAGCGGGGCATGTTGTTGTCGGCAAATATCGCGCTTTCTTCTATTTTGGCGGTTGTGTTCCTCTACTGGTTACCTATGGTGATAAGTTACGTACTCATCATCCGTTTCAAGATAGGCAATTGGCCGCTGCAATATATCGGCTTTTATGGACTGATGGTAATGGGCTGTTTATGTTGGGGTGTACTCAGAAGTGGAATGTTAAATACCCATGCATTTTCACTGTTTGAGGCGCTAACCATCGCACTGCCTTGGTCTAGCGGTATTTTTGTGGTGATTAAGTTCTACCTTTCCCAAAAGTTGTTAAAACAAGAAAAACAGCTTCGCCAACTCGCTGAAATTAAGCTATTACACAGTCAGTTAAACCCGCACTTTATGTTCAACAGCCTCAACACAATAGCAGCCTTTGTACCAAATCAACCAGAAGCAGCACGGTCTTTGGTTCATAATCTCGCTGCGGTATTAAGATATTCATTAACGCATTCTGTGACAAGCGGAAAAATACCGAGCAAAGTGTCCGTTGCCGATGAGCTAATTGCACTAAATCAATGGTGCGAGATAGAGCAAAGCCGGTTTGGGGATGCGCTTATCATCGACTTTGATATCGACGATGCATTATTGAGCGAAGTAATACCGCCAATGATTTTACAGCCGCTTTTGGAAAATGCAGTGAAACATGGCAACAGAAGGCCGCTTCACATTGACGTATTAATCAAAAAGTTAGCGAACCAGTTAATGTTTAAAATCAGTGACAACGGGGTGGGCTTTAAGGAGCAGGACATATTGGGTTCGTCAGATGCGGGACTCGGTCTTTCGATCACGCGCTCACGGTTAAAGTTAGAAGAAAATGCTGAACTTAGGCTTGGTAACGACATGCACACAGGTGGTGCGGTTGTCAGCTTTTCACTCACACGAGGAGC
The DNA here is from genome assembly GCF_004208845.1 of Pseudoalteromonas sp. CO348. Classification (NCBI taxonomy): domain Bacteria; kingdom Pseudomonadati; phylum Pseudomonadota; class Gammaproteobacteria; order Alteromonadales; family Pseudoalteromonadaceae; genus Pseudoalteromonas; species Pseudoalteromonas sp. CO348. The sequence goes on from NZ_SGPI01000014.1 coordinate 62,125, forward strand.
AAAGGAATGTTGAACATTGCCATTGTGGAAGATGAGCAACCAGCCATTGATAAATTAACGGAACAACTTAGCCAGATCACCAAGCACAACTTGGTACTGACTTGTAACACGCCATTAGTATTTCTTGATACATATCGAGAACTGGCGATAGATATTGTCTTTGTCGATATTAACTTGCCAGAATGCAATGGTGTTACTCTCGTCGAGAAACTTCAAGGGGCGGGGTTTGCAGGTGCGATAATTTTTACCACGGCCTACAGTGAGTTTGCGGTTGAGGCCTTTACGCTCGGCGCGGTTGATTATTTGCTCAAACCGTATAGTACTGAACGCTTAGCCCTGGCACTATCAAGAGTTAATCGTGTTATCACGACAGGATTAGCAGCTACTTTAACGAGTAAGGTGGCGGGGAAAACCTCACTAATTGATGTCAGCAGTATCGAACTTATCAAGCTAGAATACGGTCAAGCCATTGCGTTTAGTAATGGACAGCAATATCCCATTGATGGCTCCCTTGAGGAGATCCAACAGCAATTGCCAACACATTTCGTAAGAGTTCACCGTAATGCCATTGTAAACCAAAGCGCGATAACTGCGTTTGAACGCTGGGTTACAGGGGGTTACCTTGTCAAGTTGCGAGATTGCAATTTACAAGTTGTGACTAGCCGGGGCGGTGCAAAACTACTCAAACAACAACTGAGCAACATAGGGCTCAGCTAACTCAAAAAGGTAATAAAATGATGAAAACTATAATGCCATTTTCTTTGGTAGGACTTCTTGCGGCCTGTTCAAACACGACTATACCAGATGTTAAACGTCAGTTTATCGATGATGGTCAGACTCATCCATTGGTTGTGGTGTTAGGTGGCAGCGAGGGGGGGAATACACTCGCTAATCCTCAGTGGAAACCATTTTTAGATGGGTTTAATGATATTGGTGTCTCAGTAGCGGCACTTGGTTATTATGGCACTGAAAATACATCGAGCAGTGCAGCTGAATTATCTTTGAATGATATAGCCAAACGGATAAAAGCATTGAGTGCAGATCCAAAGATAAACCCAAATTGCGTAGCGGTGTATGGTTTTTCTAAAGGAGCGGAGCTTGCGTTATTACTCGGTGCGCACTTTGATGAGATAAACCATGTAGTGTCCGTTATGCCTAGTCACGTAAGCTGGAATGCTGTTAAGACCTTGTCTTCTCGCTCGAGCTGGACACTTAGCGGCAATGCTCTGGACTACATTGATGCACCCCTGTTGTCATGGAAAATGCAAAAAGGGAACGTAACGGGAGAGTTTACACCTGCCTTTGAGGCTGCATTGGCAGAGGCAACGCCTGAAGCAATTGCAACCGCTCGCATCCCGGTTGAAAACACCAATGGGCCAGTGCTGCTGGTCTCTGCCAAACACGATGAAATTTGGCCATCGTACAAAATGGCCGGATATATTGAAGCTGATTTACGCGAAGCTAGTTTTTCTCATCCATTTAAACATATCGCACTTAACTCGGGTCACTACAGCTTTAACAAAAAAGTGCAAACTGAGGTAAATCAATTTTTAAGCGAAACCTTGGTAGCACGTTGCGCGAATAAATAGTAATGAATTCACCTTGCTTTTATATTCTTGGTCGTTGAAAAATTTACCGAGCTGCAGGTAACGTTGTGTCTGCAGCTTTTAGTCGCTTTGTGTATTTTGTCGGTGTGATCTGAAAGATAGTTTTAAACTCGCGAATAAGATGAGATTGATCAGCGTAGCCGCAATCTAGCGCGAGTTGAGCGATGTTAATGTCAGGCGTTTCTCTCAGTTTTTGTTTAGCCAATCGAACTCTATAAATGCGAGCTAAATGTTTAGGGGTGATCCCACAATGTGTTTTAACTTGTCTCTCTAATTGCCGTTTTCCGATCGGAGTTTGAGCATATGCTTGCTCTAAAGGGGTCATTGAAACAATATGCTCAAGGAGTATTTGGGTATGTAGAATAGAGTTCTGTCGAGGAATTGGCATATTCAATATCGGCTCTAGAAGTCGAAGTAATGCTGTCAGGTTGGCACTAGTTTGTAGCGTGTTCAACAAGGGCAATATATTATTGGGATTTGCTATAGGGTGTTGCAGCGTTTTCAGAAATGCCAGTCCCGCGGGTTTAAAGCGGATCCCGAAAAAACATGCCTGTTCAGAATAGTTGACTTTGCTAGACTGAATGGCAATTGGTTGCAGATAAAAGGGGGCTGTGAGCTGATTGTCATTGAAGCTAACGAGTCCACGAAGAGGGAAAATAAATCCAGTTGCCCCGTCGCTTGGAAGCCAAGTTTCTCCGCGCTTATGTGATTGTGCAAACCAGATAGCTTGCACATAGTTAGCGATTTCACCTGTTGGGTTTATTAATTCAAGCGTTAGTTCTGTGCTCATTGAACTCTACATTCGGCTTAAACATTTTCACGATCCGATTCCAGCTGTTGATGGCATTAATAGCGATAGTTAACGTGGTCAATTCTTTATCATCAAATTCTACATTAAGTGTTTGATAAAAAGCATCATCAATCACTTGTGCGTTTGTCAGCTTTTCACAAAGCGCTAATGCCAGTTTTTCTTTATTGGTGTATAACGGCATGTCTTGCCATGCACTTAATCCAATAATTCGATTAGTGGTTTCACCATACTCTAGTGCCTGTTTAGTGTGCATTGCAATACAAAAAGCGCATTGATTGATTTGTGATGCTCTAAGTTTAACGAGCTCCCATATTGTGACTCCAAAAGTTGCATGTGCCTGCTGTTTTAATAATTCCTCTTGTCCCAATAAGTGCTGAATAAGCTCAGGTGCCTGATTGAAGTAGTCTGCTCTTTTCATTTCTGGATCCTCATGTTTAGTAATACGTGTAGTGTAATGAGGTGTAAGCGGTAAAAATTGAAAAAAAACGTCTTTGTAATAAAATTTTAAGGAAGGAACACACAACTCTAATTTAAAGGATGGTTGTAAAATAATGTGCGATGTAAACCTTGCTCTAGCGCTTTATCATTTATCCACACTCAAAAAAATCTGGCTTCAGGCCAACGGCACTTTTACAAATAAACAGCAGCAGGTAGAGCCAGTTAGTTTCGAATTATATAAAGCGACTTTTGACATACTGGGTCTAAGTTTGTCTCAAGCACATCAATTACAGTTTCAATATGCTCATGATTACGATAGCTTTATTGATGCAATTGTAACAATTGCTCAGCCGAGTGGTGAAAAAATAGCATTGTTAAAACATGTCACCTGCCACTTACCTTGCCCCGACAGTTATCAAGAAAAAATAGCTGCTGTTCAGAATATGCCGGATGTACTCACTGAGGACGACCTGAAATGCTGGCAGGACAACGGCTATGTCATCGTTAAGAATGCAGTGAGTGCTGAAGGCTGCGCCAATGCGAGAAACGCCATCCAAGACTATTTGGAGATTGAGTTAGCAGACCCAAAGACTTGGTATAAGGTTAACCAAGAAAAAATGAGTCGCAGTATGGTGCATTTGGTACAACATAAAGCACTGGAAGACAATCGGAATTCAATGAGAATTCATAAGGCCTTTAGTCAGTTATGGCAAAGCGAACAACTGATAGTTTCAGCCGATCAGTGTGGGTTCAACCCGCCTGAAACTGCGCAATCTAGTTTTCAAGGTCCTGATCTACATTGGGATTTAGATTTCTCTAAGCAACTCAAGTTTGGTACGCAAGGGATTTTGTATCTATCAGACACTGAAGAAAAACAGGGTGCAACAACGGTTGTACCAGGATTTCACACAAAGCTAGAGTCATGGCTTGCAACAGCTCCATGGGATCCATGTGTTCCAAACACAGAATACTTACATCAACTGGGTTCCAAAGCACTTGCAGCCAATGCCGGAGATATGGTGATTTGGCACCAGTTTTTACCTCATGGTGGTAGCGCGAATACAGCAAACGCACCTCGTATAGTGCAATACATCAATATGCATCCATTCCCCGAAATGTAGAAGGTGAAAAAATCTCTATTTGGTTAAATCTTGTCTTAACTTGGCGGCGAGTAAACAGTAGTATGATTGTGAAGTTTGGGAGAATGTAGCAACTCACCACAAGGAAAAGCCGTCGATGCAATTAGCACAACTCAATATAGCCACCGCTAAATACCAAATGGATGCGCCAGAAATTCAATACTTTGTAGAAAGTTTAGACCGCATTAATTTACTCGCAGAGCAAAGCCCTGGCTTTATTTGGCGCTTAAAAGATGAAACCGGTAATGCAACAGAGATTAAGGCGTTTGATGATCCAAATATTATCGTGAACATGTCTGTATGGCAGTCGGAGCAAGCGCTCAAGGATTTTATGTTTAAAACCGCGCATAAGGAATTTTTGGCGCGTAAAAAGGAATGGTTTCACCGCGCTGAACAGGAAACCTACGTGTTATGGTGGGTTGAAGAGGGCCATATTCCGACGCTAGATGAGGCCAAAGAAAGACTCGATTACCTGCGTCGTTTTGGAGATTCGGCTTATGCCTTTACGTTTAGAAATAGTTTCACCGAACTAGACGTAAGGGAGAGGGAGGCTTGTGAAGAAGATTAATCTTGTGCACTGATGAAATGATAATCAACTGTAAAGGTGTAGAGCCGCGTGGAGTGGTGAATACTGATGATGTTGGTGGTACACTTATCGCAGATCATTATGTATGGATTTAACCAAAAATGCGCTCAGCACTAAGAAGCAAGATAATAGAAGTATGTGATAAAAAAATCGCACAAAAAGGGGATAACGTTGGCGTATCATTTTACGCTTTTTTTGCCAATAAAAACACGGACCCTGCACTACTTATGGAAGCGGCGACTTGGTGGATACAAACTCACGAACTAGACCACTTCGAAAAGGCGTTAAAGATAAAAGCAATGGTTGAAAGTGGAAAATAGGCCTTAAAGGACATGCTCTTGGGCCATCAATCGAGATGACCCAACTGGCAGTTACAGCGTGTAAAACGACACAAAAAATACTGCAACAGATGCAAGTGCAAACATAGTGTACTCGGTGATAGTTTGTTTGCGTTTCTCATCATCAGTTTTAGGGGCTGTTGCTATCATTAGCAGGCTGGTGACAAACATTGCTAATGAATATAAGCATAAGATTGATAAAGTAGCATCTGTAAACATATAAGCCTCGACTTGGTTCTACTCATTTTAACTACGTGCATCATGGTCACACAGATCAACCTCAATACACGTTTATTTAAGTTGTATTCGCTTCTAATTACAGTAAATTATACTGTGTTTTTAGGTGTTTCTGAAAGGAGTAAAAGATGCAAGTTGAGTATTTTGTGGTTGACGCATTTACGCGTAAACGTTTCGGTGGCAATAACGCTGCAATCGTTGAGGTTGAAAATTGGCTTAGCGACGCCCTAATGCAGCAGATAGCCACCGAAAATAACCTTTCCGAAACCGCCTTTTTGAAGCCAACTGGTAACAATCATTATGAGATCCGGTGGTTTTCTCCAATTACTGAAATTGACTTTTGTGGTCATGCCACGCTTGCCGCGGCGTATGTACTTCTTAATCACAAGGGAAAGTCCGGAGAGATAAAATTTCAAACCCAAGAAGTCGGGACACTCACTGTTAAGCAAGTGGCTGATGGTCGCATTGTGATGGAATTTCCGAAATTAGCCCCTGAGTTAACTAAAGCCCCCGACGCATTGCTGGAAGGGCTTAACGTAACACCGACGCGGGTACTTAAAAATCGCCAAGCGTACTTTGTGATTGTTGAGACTGAGCAGCAAGTACGCAGCTGTGAGTACGACAGCGATAAACTGAAAACCCTTGCGCCTTTTGATGTTGTGGTGACAGCAAAAGGCGATGACGTTGATTTTGTGTCTCGTTACTTTTGGCCTGCAAATGGGGGCGATGAAGATCCGGTTACCGGTTCAATTCATGCCGGGTTAGCGCCATATTGGGCAAAGGCGCTAAACAAACAAAAACTTCATGCACATCAGGCTTCAAAACGTGGCGGTGAGCTATTTTGTGAAGTGACGGATACGAATGTCATCGTATCTGGGTTTGGTGTACTTTACGCAAAAGGAATATTCGAAATTGAGGACGAATAAGATTCACTTCATACCGGCAAAAGAAAGTGACTTTGATTACCTAGTGGCACTGCGTAAAGCGACCATGGTGCCGCACTTAGAAAGTGCCGGACTGTTTTTGACTGAAGCTGAGCATAAAGCCCGAGTATTATACGAATACCCAAGCTCACATTTGATATACGTGAACGAAAAGTGTGTTGGCTTGGCTAAGTTTAAACAACGTGAACATGACTATTACCTGTTTCAACTGCAAATAGAGCCCCAGCAACAAGGAAAGGGGCTCGGTGCGCAAGTCATCAAAAGCTTGATAGAATCCTACTCAACATTGCCTTGGGTATTGACGGTGCTTAAAGCGAATCCCGCGAAGCGTTTATACGAAAAGTTGGGATTTGTGCAGTTTGCTGACGATGAATATGAGTTTCATTTTAGGCGTGAACCTAATCCCTAAATTTAGTATTCTCTAGCCAATTTAAATTTAAAAGAGTTGTTATGGCAAAACAAATATGGGTAGATGCCGATGCCTGTCCCGTGGTGATAAAAGAAATGCTGTTTCGCGCTGCAGTGCGTACTTCTACCACGGTTACATTGGTTGCAAATCAATATCTAAAAACGCCTCCGTCTCCTTTTATTCAAAAGCTTCAAGTCCCAAAGGGATTTGATATTGCGGATAACGAAATCGTGAAGCGCGTGAATGAAGGTGATTTGGTTATTACGGGCGACATTCCACTTGCAGATGAAGTCATTGAGAAAAAGTGCACCGCACTCAACACGCGCGGTGAATTGCTGACAAAAGAAAATATAAAATCTCGCTTAAATATTCGTGACTTTATGGACACGATGCGTGCCAGCGGCGTACAAACTCAAGGGCCACCGCCTTTGTCTCAAGCTGATAAGCAAAATTTCGCAAATCAATTGGATACTTGGATCACCAGAAACACAAAGGGGTAGGTATGGCTTATAAGGCAAGTTGTTTGTGTAAAGCGATTCAAGTTGAGATCCGTGGACCAATCAGCGATATCATTCACTGTCATTGCTCCTTGTGTCGTAAGTCTACAGGCACAGCTTATGCGACTAATGGCTTTGTGCTGTGGAGTGATTTTGTGATTCTCAGTGGCGAAGAGGCACTAAACATCTTCGAGTTTAAACCTGGAAGAAAGCGCCATTTTTGCAAACATTGTGCAAGTCCAATTTTTAGTTCGAACGAAAGCGAGCCAAAGCGGGTGAGGTTAAGACTTGGCATTTTGGACTCGGATATCAAAGAGCGGCCAATATCACATAATTTTGTCTCTTCAAAAGCCAATTGGGACGACTTAGACGCGCCGCTTCCTCGTTACGATGCATTTGAGCCTAGTCGCGATTTATCAACAACATCGGGAGGTAACTTGTGACGGGTATTAGTGATTTATCGCAATTATTAAAAGACATTTCCCCGACGCTTGATGAAACACCTTATGTATTTTGTACAGTGCAAAAAAGCCTTGCTGAGTGCGTAATTTTCAATCCAATTGCGACCCTTATGGAGCGCGAGGGGTTAACGCTGGTAGTCACCAAGCAAATGGCAGACGAGCATGGATTGGATTACAGCTGTGTGATGAATAAAATTACTTTGCAAGTGCATTCGAGCTTAGAAGCCGTAGGGTTAACTGCTGCATTTTCCAATGCGCTAAAAGGTGCAGATATTAGCGCGAATGTAATTGCGGGCTTCTATCATGATCATATTTTTGTGCCCGTAAATGATGCTAAGCGGGCGGTACTCGCGATACAAACGTTGGCAAAATGACATTGATAAATCTCGAAGGTTATTAGGTAGCATGAAAGTTTACTTTAAAAGAATGGCCTCTAAAGGTGTGTGTCCTCCGAGAAAACCGCTTAAGAAAATCCTTTGGTCATGGGTTGGTGCAATGGTGGGGATCTTGTTGATTACGGTGATTTCTAACCTCGCTTTACCATATGGTGTTGGCAGCGCATTGCTCATTGGCTCTTTTGGTGCAACTGCTGTTTTACTCTATGGCGCTCCTATGGCAGAGTTCTCTCAACCGAGGAATTTACTGGGCGGGCATTTCTTTTCAGCTTTACTCGGCGTCAGCATTTTTATTTTGCTTGGAGAAGAGAGTCTGTTTGCAGCACCGCTTGCGGTATCGCTCTCAATTGTTGTAATGCACTTTACTCGAACCTTGCATCCACCCGGTGGAGCGACCGCGCTAATCGCCATTATTGGTGGTGAGTCGGTTCATAACTTGGGATATATGTATGCATTTTATCCCGTGTTGATGGGGGCTCTGCTGATGTTATTGGTCGCGCTGTCTGTGAACAATATATCGCGCAACCCCAAGCGGCATTACCCAGTTTATTGGTTCTAACTATTTTATATAAAAATTTAAAAGGACAGGCATGTCAAAAATTGAATTCGTCCCTTACCAATTAGTCCCAGCTAGCTTTAATCCATGGCGTGAAATATTTGTTGAAGTGGCAGAAGAAGTGATGGTGGCATTAGCACACCCTGAGCTTGAATTTCTACACTTTGGTTCTAGCTCTTTTAAGGTTGCCGGCAAAGGGATCATCGATATATCTGTGTTATACAAACCTGGGAAACTAACGCAAGCTGTTGAACATCTTAAAAATGTAGGCTTTAAAGATCAGCACAGCGATAATCCATTTCCTGATACTCGTCCTAGAAAAGACATCGCGGTGATGTATCAAGGTGAGTTGTTTCAAGTGCATGCTCATGCTATTGAAAAAGGGAGTGAAGAACATATCAAGCAAGAAAAGTTTAAAGCTTTTATGCTCAGTAATCCTGACGCGCGTGCGGAGTATGAAACTCAGAAACAATTAGTAATAGCGCAAGGTATAGCCTCCCAAGATGAGTATGGAAAAGCTAAAGCGCCATTTGTAAAGCGCACTTTAAAGGACATCCACTTTAATTAACTAAAGCCTGATTAATCATATCTTTATAGCTGTTAGTGTTAGGACAACGACTAAGACCTAACGCTAACAGCTTGCCATTTACTTTATTTAGATACCGTAGTCATTGCAGGATGTGAAATTGGTGTTTATCTAGTTATAAGTTTTAAGGGACAGGGACTTAAGCTTAACCTATGTCGTTTTAGATAATTGCATAATCTTTCGTCGTTTGATTCTAGATATCTGTTTTTATATACAGTATTATTTTGTTTTGCTTGTACACCAACATTAAACCGTAAAATAAAGGAATAGCAGATATGATCCCAACGATTGAAACGAATCGATTAAGATTGGTCGCACCCAATAAAGACGCTTTTGAAACCTATAAAAAATTTTATACAGACGGATCTGCTTCGAAAATGTATGGTGGTCCAATAGGCATAGAGCAAACTTGGGCTAGGCTTAAAGCTGATGTAGGCTCTTGGTATTTACTTGGTTTTGGTGTGTGGGTTATTCAACTAAAGTCGAATGATAGCTATGTTGGTACATGTGGTTTTTGGCAAGGCAAAGAATGGCCAAAAGAATTAACATGGTGGGTGCTACCCGAGGCGAGAGGCCAAGGAGTTGCAACGGAAGCTTCGCTCGCTGTATTAAAACACGCTTACAATGTATTTAATTGGGAAGCTGTCGAGACTTACATGAATGATGATAATGGAGTTGCTCGAGCTTTGGTTGAAAAGCTAGGTGGCGTTAAGGTAAGACGGCAACAATTTAACGATGGCCTGAGCCGAGATATTTATTTTCTTCCAAAACCTTAGCGGTAAATCGTGGTGTTGAGCACAGCTCTGAAAGTTGCAGATTCACCCCATTTTTCGGAATAAAAAGTAACGAATAACTATGGACAGGTACATTTATGTTGATGTTTACAAATTGAAGGTATGTGCCTAAGCTTTAATTTCTTCAATTAGTATTTGCATGTTCAAGGAGTGAACAATGGGATTAGCAAGGAAGTATCAAATCAACTTGTCAAATACACATTATTATCATTGTGTGTCACGTTGCGTCCGCCGCGCCTTTTTGTGCGGTGAAGACATGCTGACTGGCAAGTCTTATGAGCATCGACGGGCCTGGGTTGAAGTGCGATTACTTTTTCTATCCAAAATATTTTGCTTGGATGTTTGCGCTTACGCGGTAATGCCTAATCACACCCATGTGGTGTTGTATATCGATGATAAAAAAGCACAAAGACTCAATGATAAAGCCATTTTACTGCGCTGGAGCAAGCTTTATAAGATATCTTCGCGCGCTCGGCAGTTCCTCCAAGGTGACTGCTTAAATGAGGGGCAAAAAGGTGTGTTGAGCAAAGAAATAAATGAATATAGAAGCCGCTTAGCGAGTATTAGCTGGTTTATGAGAGGGCTCAATGAGCACATCGCTCGACGCGCCAATCAAGAGGATGAATGTACCGGACACTTTTGGGAAGGGAGATTTAAATCTCAGGCCTTGCTTGATGCTTCAGCCTTGTTGGCATGTATGGCTTACGTGGACTTAAACCCCATTCGTGCAAAATTAGCTAGTAACCCCGAAGATTCAGAACACACTAGTATAAAACTTAGGTGTGAGTTTGCAAAAAGATGCAAACAGCCAAAGTATCTAGCGCGGTTTTTAGGAAATACCAAAAAACATATGCACAAAGGTATATCCTTTGAATTACGGTCATATCTAGACTTAGTTGATTCTACTGGAAGATGCATTCGTGCTGATAAAGCGGGATTTATCGATCCGCGTCAAAAACCCATTTTGGAACAATTAGGTCTAGAAGCATGTAATTGGTTTAAACTTACTACCCAGCTTGAGCAAACTTTTCACGGCGCGATCGGTAGAGCAGATTCGATCGAGTCTTATTGTGAGCAACGCAATTTAAGGCGACGCAGTAATATTTCGCAAAGCCAGCGACTTTTTACGTAATATAAACTAACGTAAATGGCCAATTTAATATGGATTGTAAGTGTCTAACTGCTCACTCAGGTTGAGGGAGCAGTTAGTCGTGTATGTTGTATAAAACACTCAATCTTATTTGCACAAAACCGTCGTTTCTACTTTATTTGGCTTTGCAGATTTCCAATTAATTGTTTCTACAAATTGACTATTTTAACCAGCCTAATTGGTTCCCCATCAACGTCAAACTCACCCTTAATCTCAAGTAATCCATTTTTTAATCCTTGTAACTTATCTATTTCAATTACTTGTGTTTGATAAGGTAAGAAAGTAACAGGCCGCTGCCAAAGTGAACCTTCATTTTGAAATGATTGAAATGGAGTAAAATCGACGCGTAATATGCCACTCGATGCACCTGAATAGGGACCGGTTAGCGTAATGGTTATATTGTCTCGAATAGTTACTTCCATTTTTACCCCATCAAAAGGTTTCTCTGGCGTTCGAAGAGGCTTTTGTTGTGTTAATCCGTTCCAACTAATCACTAAGTTCTGAAAGGTATGTTTTGGCAATAGAACACGGTGTTCACCTGAAGCTAGAATTTTTTTGTAGTTACCGTAAGTTAGCGCAATATCATGGATACTGGGATTGTTGACGTAAAGATAGTGCAATCCATCAGAAAAGTAGTCCTGGATGTTGATACCACTTAGCGTAAAGAGCGCATCGTCGCCAAGGGTTGATTGCCATTGCTGCATCAAGCGCTTGAGGGTTTTATTCTCAGTTTGAGTGACTGTCCTTGATTTCTGCTTGCTAAATATTTCGCGAAGTGGGGTCATACAGTCACTTAACTGAGCACTATATTCCACACAGGTGTTAAAGGCTCTGCGAAGTAGCGATGCACCTTTAAAGTGCCAAGGATTAGCGGTTTGTTCATTCGTGATCAAGTAATCATGCGCGGCAAAGTAGGGCGCTACTCTGTGATTATTATTTCGGCCAAGAAGACTTATTTTTTGCAAGCTAAGCGCTGAAATGTCGATTTGGCTCAATTGTAACCTAGCCAGTTGCTCATGGTGTTGTGTTTTCATTTTAATAACTAGCGCATCGTCCTGCTTTGAAAGCGTGAGCGCAAGTTGATGATATTGCTTGATATCCATGCGTAATTGCGGCAGCAATGCGATAGATTTTGCGGAAAACAATGCTTGATTGCTTGAGACCGTTAACTTTACTCCTTCTTGAAGGGTAAATTGCAGTAAGTTGTCTTTACTAAAGTCAACTTCTTCAACTTCAGAGCGTCCAAGACGCGCATCTAAGCTTTGGTTTGTTAAATCAGCGATTAACGCAAAGCCAATTTCCCCACGTCTAATCTGCTCCGGCTCGAAGTCGATTAGTGCTGCAACACTATTCTCATCAAGTGAGTTGATTAGAGGTGTTTTATCTGATGCGGGAAAATCCATCACGACATGTGTAGAAGAAAAGTTTGGATGAATGTCAAGACGATTAAGTGCTTTGCTTTCGGTATTTCTGAGCCAATATGCAGCACCGTTTTGCTCCCAAGGCCCATCGACAATATAAAAACTTGGCGTGGCAGAGCGCACAAACGCTGCAAACTGCTGTTCAAGCTGGGGCCAATTGGGGAAGGTCTGTTTTAAGAGTGCATTGGCAGTTGGCAAGGTGTTTTCAGAGTGCGGGTTTGCGTCCATTAATTTGCCGATAAAGCGTTCAAAATATTGATATCGCTCAGGGTCGCTCAATAAAAAATGTACGATAAAAAAGTTGAGCCCGCGTTTGAGTGATGGATCATCATTGATTGCTTCGAAAGATGGCTGTCCATTTTGGTGATATTGCTGTAAACCTAAGTACAGATAATTCATTGGAGCGCGGTCGAAAACCATCACAGTTAGCTGCTTTTTATTTGGATCATATACGTGGCTTGCAATGGCATCTGCCATCCCCTCAGTGATCCAATTGGGTGCCCAAGTTGAGTGACCGTTCAGAGCCATATGAAACGCATGCATGGTTTCATGGATCACGATGTAGCGCTGGTGATGCTGACGATGACTCGGAAAGTTGTACCCTGCGCGGTTATAAAACATGGTTTCGCCACCAGCCGTTTTATGTACGCCTCGCAAAAAGCCGTCGTCCAGCATGGCTTCTTTTGTACGTTGGCGTGAACTGCCATAAACGACAGCAATTCTCTTTTTATCAATCGCTGCGGGCGCCATACCAAACAATTCAACATAGTGAGGGTAAGACATTTCTAGTAATTCTAAATAGAGTTTTACTTTGTCCTCAGGAAAGTCACTTTTTAGCGCAAAATGCTTACTCACCCACCAGTCATAGCCCCGCGAATTAGCTATTTTTCCATCGCTATAAGTCAGCGGAATTTGTTTACCAACATGTTGGATATCAATGTGTCTCAACGTGCTGACTCGACCATTAACGCTTATTTCAGAGCGCATATCAGCGGGGCTTGGAATAGCGGCAATATCGCTTCTCGTAGTTTTACATCCGCTGAGTAAAGCAAGTATTGCAATTAGAGGAGCAAATACTAGCCGGGGCTTTTGCATAGAGGGTATTCGCCAATAAAAGGTATGGAATAGATAAAATAAAGACATGATACTTTTCTCTCGTTATTATTTGTGTATATTGTATGCAATATAAAATAACAAAGATAACAGGTATTGTCATTATGCAAAATCAGCAGCAGTGGTGTGAACCAGATCTCAATGAGGCAAATCGGTCAACGTCGCCGTCTGGGTTTGGTCGAACTTTTTACATTGCGAATATCATGGAAATATTTGAGCGGCTCGCTTGGTATGGCTTCTTCGCCGTGTCATCAATTTATATGACAACACCGAAGTTGCAAGGTGGTATTGGCTTTACTGATATAGAGCGTGGCGCGGTACAGGGTATTATTCCCTTCTTTTTATATCTTTTGCCGGTTGTAACTGGTGCGCTAGGAGATCGCGTTGGGTATAAAAGGATGTTCTTTTTTGCATTTTTGATCATGACGCCAAGCTATTATTTATTGGGACAGGCACAGAGTTTTTGGCCGTTCTTTACCGCGCTGAGCTTTGTTGCCCTAGGTGCCGCCTGCTTTAAACCTGTGGTCGTTGGCACCGTAAGCCACAGCACAAACGATGGTAATCGTGGTCTTGGGTTTGGGATCTTTTATACCATGGTGAATATTGGTGGATTTTTAGGTCCATTGGTTGCGGGATATATGCGAGCCATTAGCTGGGATGCGGTATTTATGATGTCGGCGATTTGGATTGCCATAAACTTTATTCCCTTGATGTTATTTTACAAAGATCCGCAAACATTACCTAAAACCAAGCAATCTTTTACTCAAGTATTAAAAACCGCGCAGTCGGTGCTGGGTAATACGCGTTTAGCACTTACGCTGTTTGTCGCACTGGCGCTATTGATGTCAGCAGGAGTTGGATTTTCTAACTACAGTCAAGCGTTTACTTGGATTGCAATATGGTTAGTAGCTAACTGGGTGTGGGACAGAGTGCTCATAAATCGAGCACCGACTAAAGCATGGTGGCAACAACCGATGAAGGTGAGTAACCTGCCGTTTGCGTTATATTTGCTGATCCTTGCAGGCTTTTGGACTGTTTATAATCAGCTTTTTTATACTTTACCTGTGTATATCCGTGATTATGCAGATACCCGAGATATATTGGCGTGGTTTGGCGATTCTGGCGTCGCGTTTTTAGCACATGTTGATATTGATAAGTTAACTGCTGCCATTTTTGCGCTGTTCAACGAGCTTAAGGAAAGCGGCGCAGTATCCATTGAAACCATTAGGCTTGAATGGGTTCATCTCAAAGTGAATGTCCCGCATGAGCAAATACAGTTGATATTACAAACGCTAAATGCGCTTCACGATAATGGACAGGCACTTTCACAGCACCAAGCGCAAGCCCTTGCTGAACAACTCGTACAATATCGTCAAATCAACCCTGAGTATCTCATTAATTTAGACTTTGCAGCGATCGTAGTCGCACAAATTTTGGTGAGCTTTCTCTGTCAGCGATTTAGACCATTTTATGTGTTAGTCACTGGCTTACTGGTGATGGCGGTTGCGTTTATCGCATTACTTAGCGATAGCGACTGGTTAAGCGGTCAGCTCATTGTCACTGTCATATTGCTTATCGCGCTTGGTGAAATGCTTGCCTCTCCTAAAAGCCAAGAGTATGTCGCGAGTATCGCGCCTCAATCTCAAGCTGCGTTGTATATGGGATACTACTTTGTTTCTATGGCGCTGGGCTTCTTATTTGCTGGATTTTTATCTGGTTGGAGCTATAAAGTGTTGGTGCAAGAAATGGCGGCACCAGAGTTAATGTGGGGGCTATTTGCCGCTATCGCACTTATAACCGCCATTGCATTATTCTGGTTTAACAAAGTGATAATAGACAGAAAAACATAGTTTTTTGAAATGGGAACAGTTATTGGTCGCGATCGGTTTGTTTGCAAGCCATATTCTTTCTACACTCAAGCAAAAAATGAGGAAGTAACATGAATAAAAAAATATGGATGAGTACGGCACTCTTTGTTTCAAGTAGTGTGTACGCGCAAACGTATGTTTTAAATGCTGACTCTGCGATTGATGTGGTGTCAGGCAAGCTTATCTCACCTGCAACTGTGGTCGTTGAAGACAATAAGATTATCTCAGTCGGAAAATCAAATCGTAAAGCCTATCCAAAAGGTGCTGAGGTGATAGACCTAAGTGGCCACACATTATTACCCGGTCTATTTGATATGCATGTCCACTTAACTTCAGACGCACATGTTCATGGCTACAAAAGGTTGCAACGCACTGCACCTCGTGCGGCAATTACTGGTGTTAGAAACGCCAAGCGCACACTAGATGCGGGCTTTACGTCAGTTCGTAACCTTGGTGCTGCTGGCTATGCTGACATCGCGCTGCGCGATGCCATTATTGATGGTGACGTATCAGGCCCACGTGTAAACGCAGCAGGTCCTTCACTTGGGATCACTGGCGGCCATTGTGACAACAACCTCCTAACCCATGAGCATAAAGTATTTTCAGAAGGGGTGGCTGATGGACCTTGGGCAGTAAGGCAAAAGGTACGTGAAAATATTAAATATGGCGCTAACTTAATCAAGTTCTGTGCAACGGGTGGCGTACTATCTAAAGGCACTAAAGTGGGTGCTCAGCAATATTCCCAAGAGGAAATGACAGCGATTGTGACCGAAGCACACTTACGCGGTTTAACGGTTGCTGCCCACGCGCACGGCACGGATGGTATCAAGTCTGCAATTAAAGCAGGAGTGAACTCAGTAGAGCATGTAAGTTTTGTGGATGATGAAGCCATTCAGCTAGCCAAAGACAAAGGCACGTACTTCTCTATGGATATCTACAATACGGAATATATCCTTGGTGAGGGCGAAAAGGCAGGAATTTTACCAGAGAGTTTAGATAAAGAGCGTAAAGTGGGTGCTACTCAGCGTACCAGTTTCACAAAAGCGGTAAAAGCAGGCGTGAATATGGTGTTTGGCTCTGACGCTGGCGTTTATCCTCACGGTGACAATGGTAAGCAGTTTAGCCGCATGGTGAAATTTGGCATGACTGAACTACAAGCCTTACAGGCTGCCACTATTAACTCGGCGACGTTACTCAAGCAAAATACACAATTAGGCTCGCTTGAGGCGGGGAAACTTGCTGATATTATTGCGGTTAAAGGCAACCCACTAAAAGACATTAGTGTGATGGAAAACGTCACCTTTGTGATGAAAGACGGCAAAGTAGAAAAGCAATAATTTAGCGTATACGCAGAACTTGCTCTAAGTTCTGCGTAGACGCGATGAGAAGCTGGTTGGAATTTTTTTTAGCTTCACTCTAGCATGCTAGGCTGCCTTAGAGGTTATAAGGAAGCTTTCCTGCACTGCCCATAGTTTTTCCTTGCATTGACTCGGGGAATAGGGCGTGTTTGTTACTATCTGTAAATTTTCATAGCAACCATTGATGCTGCGGTATCCACATTCATTAGGGTATTCACTCCCTGTGTCAAAGCCGCTTGAGCAGTGACATTGTTATTTTGTTGCCCATTGATAGCGTTATGTGCGGCGTTTGACAATGCTTGGCTCACGGCAAGCATGAGCTTACTTGTTGCTAATGCTGGTGAGTCTCCAAGCACTTTAGCGTTTGTTTGAGACACTGAATCGGTAACTTGACTATTTACTGCAGTTGGAAATGCCATGTATATCTCCTTTAAATAGCTAATACAAAAAGACACATAACCCGTGAAGTGCAGAGATACTATTCTCGGCTCAGAGTATGCTTACATTCAGTCTAGTCTCTATATTAGAAAGTGCATTCAACCTTGAAGGTTAGTACAACAATTATCTAGAACTGAATGTAAAATTGAGCGGCAGGGGGGTTACCTTCGCGGTTATACGAACCGCATTTTTTGGCTCTGAGCGTCCTTGGACTTGGGAAAACTGTTGAATAATTTTGACGTTATCCGCTGACAAATGAGCTAAAAAGGCGCACAATAGTAGGCGTTGCCAGACAAGGTATTTCATGATGGATTTGAAATACCTAAGTGCTTTTTCAAGACCCTAGAGTACTTAAGTATTATACTTTTAAGGGCAACATGATGAATACGCAACTTCCTAAAATCGTGATAGTCGGTGGTGGTGCTGGTGGCTTAGAGCTGGCAACACAATTAGGGCATAAACTCGGAAAAAAACGCCAAGCGGAAATCTTATTAATTGATAAAAATCGCAGTCATATTTGGAAACCGCTGCTTCATGAAGTCGCGACAGGGTCTATTGACGCTGACTTAGATGGAGTGGTTTATTCTGCTCATGCAGCAAAGCATTATTATCAGTTTCAACTCGGCAGTTTTAGCCACGTAGACTCAACCAATAACACCATCACGCTGAGCGAGCTAAAAGACGAACTCGGTCATCGTATTCTCCCAAAGCGACAAGTTAGCTATGACTATTTAGTGCTTGCCATTGGTAGTATTAGCAATGATTTTAATACGCCGGGGGTCAAGGATCATTGCTTCTTTCTCGATTCAAATCAGCAAGCTGAGCGATTTCAGCATGCACTCCTCGATAACTTTACACGCTTACACCAAGACGATGACCCGAAGCACTCGTTAACCATTGGCATTGTTGGTGGTGGCGCTACTGGCGTTGAGCTTTCTGCTGAGCTGTATCATGTATCAGACATGTTGAAAATGTACGGGCTGAGTAAAATGACAGCCAAACGCCTTCGTATTGATTTAATAGAAGCAGGTCCTCGAATATTACCTGCATTACCTGAGCGTATTGCTAATTCAGCCAAACGGGAGCTTGTGAAGCTCGGTGTCACGGTGCGAGAAGGCACCCAGGTAAAGCAGGCAACTGAAGACAGTTTTATTACTAAAGAAGATGAACAGCTAAAGGCAGACATCAAGGTGTGGGCTGCGGGGGTAAAAGCTCCTGACTTTATTAAAGATATTGGGCTGTTCGAGCTTACTCGCAATAATCAAATTAAGGTAAATCAATACTTACAAAGCAGTGTAGATGAGCATATTTATGTCATCGGTGATTGCTGCGCATTTACCCAAGCGGATGGTACTCAAGTGCCGCCGCGTGCTCAGTCGGCCCATCAAATGGCGCAATGTGTAGAGAAAAATCTAATCGCAACACTAAAAAATCAGCCTTTATACGAGTTTACCTATAGTGATCACGGCTCTTTAGTGAATTTATCTCGTTATAGCACCGTTGGTAGTTTAATGGGAAACCTAACCAGCAATAGCTTTTTTATTGAAGGCAAGATAGCGCGATTCATGTACATCTCATTGTATAGAATGCATCAGCGCGCAATCCATGGTATCGCAAAAACCTTTGCACTATGGATAAGCGAAAAGGTGCTTAGAGTGGTGCGGCCAAAAATGAAACTGCACTAAGTTAATCTGACTTCAGATAATTAATGTCTTTCTAGCAGCTAGTTTTAGCGCTAGCTGCGTTGAAATCGCTTCCAGCTATTGGTGCGTAAATACGCCTTGCCTACAGGATGTAGGTACCAGCGTGATAGCAGGGCACGAGAGCAGAGTTATCCTCAAAACTCTCTGGCTAAGTGAAGCAATTTTTAGCATTTCAAAAGCCGATGAAATTCGGCCTTTTTGCTTTGTTGACTTCGCTATTTGAATATCAACTATTAAGTGACTGTCCATGATAACGGCCTATGAAATTCGGCTTTTTGCTTTGTTGGCTTCGCTGTTTGAATATCAACTGTTAAGTGACTGTCCACGATAATGGCCTTGTAATCACGTCATAACTTACTCAATTTGTGTGCCTGTCCATGAAAAGGTCCATGAAAAGGTCAGATAACCAATGAAAGCTTGATGTAGATTAGTGATTAATCATTTCCTCTTTTTTGATTAACGAAAGCTGTCGTGAAGCTTGCACATTTGTCCTAGTATATTAATCAAGTGATTAATGGAGTTGAAACATGACAAATAAGCTAACGGAAGCCGCTGTTACCCCGAGAGAAAAGCTCATCACCGCTGGTAAATGTTTGTTTATTAACCGCGGATATAATCGAGTCACGACCAGAGCAATTGCGGACCTTGCAGAGGTAAACATTGCTTTGATTAAGTACTACTTCGGCGATAAAGCGGGGCTGTTTGAAGCGGTATTTCGCGAAGTTGCAGCACCTCTACTGAGCTTGCTTGAAGGGATTAAAAAATCACAGTTACGCGAACTCTCACCGCTCATTTTAACTCAGTTTATAGAGCGCTACTTTCAGGTGATGAGCCAATACCCAACGCTACCTAAGATCATTTTTATGGCACTACATGATACGCACTCTAAAGAGCATGAAATCATAAAAAAGATTTTCTTTGAGCATGTAGAGAACGGTGTCAGTACCTTAAATTCGACCTTTCAAACGCTTTCGCCTGCAGAGCCCATTCGAGCTGAATGGTTACTTTTAACCTGTCTTGGCTTGTCGGCATTTCCTTTTTTGGTGCCACCTGTGATGCAGCCGCTACTTGGTATCGAAAACTCGGATACTGAGCAGTGGCGCTCCCTTGGCAAACATCAGCAAGCTATTTTTAACGTGTTTCTATCCCAGCATATTGAACGGAAAACATCATGAAAACACCGTTTTACATCATTAGTTTTGTGTTATTGACGCTTTTGGTTGGTTGCTCTAAACCCGAGCGTAAAATCTTCGGCATTATCGAACGACCGCAGGTGCAGATCAGCAGCCCAACCGGAGAGTTATTAGTTGAGTTGCTGGTCGAGCGCGGCGATAAAGTGGTAAAAGGGCAGCCACTGGCGAAAATCGATGACGTAGTGCAGCAACAACAGGTTAATGCTATTGAACAGCAAATCGCGCGCTTGCAAGCGCAATATAGATTGTTACTCTCTGGCACCCGAGTTGAACAAGTCAAACAAGCCAAAGCAAGGGCCCATGCAGCACAGGCCGCTTGGGAAGAAGCTCAGCGGCAACTTGTTCGACAGAGGCAGTTAATCAAAGACAAGTTGACCTCTCAAGATAGGGTTGATGCCGCCTCAGCCAATGTCGAGTCGACACTTGGTATTTTGCAAGAGGCCCAAGCGCGTTTGAAAGAGCTTGAAAATGGCACGAGAGAGGAGACAATCGAACAAGCAAAAATCGCAATTACAGAAGCACAAACACAGCTAATTATTGCCAACAAGCAGCTCGCTGATCTTACCCTTAAAGCACCCGCTTCCGGCATTGTCGAGGATTTACCTTGGCTTGTTGGTGAGCGTCCCATTAAAGGTGCACCGATTATTTTGCTGGCTGCTGACGACAAAACATTCGCTCGACTTTATCTGCCGCAAACCCAGCTTGCTAAAGTCTCTTTGGGAAGTGTGCTAAATGTGCATTTCGATGGCAGTGATAAAAGTCTACAAGGCACCGTCAGCTACATTAGCCAAAGCGCGAGCTTCACGCCTTATTTTGCACTTTCACAAGAGGAAAGAGCACGTTTGATGTATGTGGTGGAAGTGCTGCTCACTGATAAAGTGACTGTCCCGTCAGGCACGCCGGTTTGGGTGGAGCTGCAATAATGACCAAGGAAATCGTGATCCAAAGTAAAGGTTTGGGTAAGCAGTTTAACGACTATTGGGCGGTTTCAGACCTAGACCTTACCGTAAAACAGGGCGAAATTTACGGTTTTCTGGGGCCAAATGGCTGTGGAAAATCAACCACTATCCGGATGTTGACTGGACTGTTAACGCCAACCACAGGTCATGTCAGTATTATGGGAAAGGATGTGCAGGCACATGGTGAAAGCTTGCGTAATCGACTAGGCTACATGACACAAAAATTCTCCCTATACGAGTCGCTAAGTGTGCTGGAGAATCTCGAGTTTGTGGCGAAAATTTATGGTTTATCACGCAATGATGTTAAGCGTAGAGTGGCTGAGCTGCTACAGGAATACCAATTACAAGATAAAAAATCGGTGCAGTCCGGTGCATTGAGTGGTGGACAAAAACAACGCCTCGCGCTTGCCGCCGCTGTTATTCATAAACCAGAGTTGCTCTTTTTAGATGAGCCGACGTCAGCGGTTGACCCGGAAAATCGTCGTGCATTTTGGGAGCAGTTATTTAGTTTAAGTGCGCAGGGCACGACCATTTTAGTGTCTACCCATTATATGGACGAGGCAGAGCGTTGTCACAGGCTTGCTATCTTAGAGCAAGGTGTAAAGCGTGCGGATGATAGTCCCATCGCGCTGATGGAACAGTTAAAGGTTTCGGTGTGCGAAGTTGTGGGTGACGACGTTGCGGCATTAAAAACACGTTTAGCTTCATTACCGAGTGTGATTTCCGTCTCCCAAATAGGTGCTCGCCTAAGGGTGTTGATAAACAAAAAAGAATCACAACCTCTGGCATTATTGCGAGCTGAATCTGGAGGTGGTTACGAAGTGGATTTCACTCGCGCTAACCTCGAGGATGTGTTTGTAACGAGCACAGGGAGGGGCTATGCTGAGCTTGCGTAGGTTAAATGCCATCGTCAGTAAAGAGTTTATGCAGCTGGCACGCGACCGTATTACCTTTGCGATGATTGTGATGTTGCCATTGGCGCAGCTGTTGCTATTTGGTTATGCAATTAATACTGATGTCAGACATGTTTCCGCAGGTATTGTTGATTTTAGTCAGACTTATCAATCCAGACAGTTGATCCAAACCGCAGCCAACACTCAAGTTGTTGACTTTATCGGCTATTACGATTCAATTGCGGCGGCCGAGCAGGCCATTACCAGAGGAAAGGTGAATACCGTGTTGGTTATTCCTGCTGATTTTGTGCGTCGGCAGCTCAATCGTGATTATCGACTGAGTGGCTATAAAGTGGGAAATAGTACAGCGCAACATAGCGTTGCACAGTGGTTGATTGATGGTTCCGATCCGTTATTAAGTGGTGCCGTGGCAGGGCTCAGTAAGTTGCCTATTAGCATCAAGAGGTTACCTATGCCTGCACTGCCAGATCCAGCTTTTGCGCTGCAAAATTACTTTAATCCAGAGAAACGTTCGTCGGTTAATATTATTCCCGGTTTGATTGCTATTATATTAACGATGACGATGATCCTATTTACCTCATCAGCGCTGGTTAGAGAGCGTGAGCAGGGTAATATGGAATTTCTTATCACCACACCGGTTCGGCCAACCGAACTAATGTTAGGTAAAATTCTACCTTACATTCTTGTTGGCTTTATTCAAATGGCGATAATACTATTTTTAGGACATTGGCTATTTGATGTACCGCTCAATTTTGATATGCCAAGTCTACTTATCGTGACGTTGTTGTTTATCACCGCGAGCCTTACCTTAGGGCTGCTAATCTCCACTAAAGCCAAAAACCAATTGCAGGCAATGCAAATGACGGTTTTTGTGTTACTGCCTGCAATATTGCTATCTGGGTTTATGTTCCCATTTGCCGCGATGCCAAGAGCGGCGCAATACCTTGCAGAGATCTTACCTGCCACACATTACGTAAGGTCGATCCGAGCTGTGGTGCTTCGAGGCGCGCACTTTAGCGATTTGTATTTTGATTTACTCTGTTTGGTCGCCTTTAGTGTGATTGGCTTTATGATTGCGACGATGCGCTTTAAAAAGCGATTAGATTAGTTGTGTAAATATGTAGGTACTGATAACTTACAGCGAAGTGTTGTTTTAAAAGGAAAATTTTGATGGACTTGCAATCTCTCGCCGTGTTTGCGGTAGCGTGTCTCGCGATTAACCTCATCCCTGGCCCCGATGTGATCTATATTGTGTCCAACACAATGAAAGGCAAAATGTCAGCAGGGCTAAAGGCTGCGCTGGGTTTAGGCACCGGTTATTTCGTTCATACTATTGCCGCTTGTTTAGGATTATCAGCGATTATTTTGAGCTCAGCTTTCGCGTTTAGTGTGGTGAAATGGCTCGGCGCTGTTTACCTAGTTTATTTGGGTGTTCAGTCGTTATTATCAATGTGGCGTGGCGATAGCCAACTGCAGGTAAAGCAAACCGAGGTTGCAGCAGGCAACGTCTTTATGCAGGGGGTATTAGTGAGTGTTTTAAACCCTAAAGTGGCGCTGTTTTTCCTATCTTTTTTACCACAATTTGTTGACCTTTCAGCACAGTCCACCTCGCTGCAAATTTTAATGCTCGGCATGTTGTTTAGTGCCTTGGCGACAGTTTGTAACTTGATCTACGCGGTAGCCGGAAGCTGGCTATTCAATCGTCCTAATGCTAAGCGGTACTCTCGTGCACTTGAAGGTGTCTCGGGCGTATTGCTGCTGGGATTGGCTGGAAAAGTTATCGCGAGCGAGAAGTAGAGTAGTCAAGGGTGACCAAACAAGGTAAATCAATGTAGTAGAGTTACACGTGGAAAAGTCTAAAATCTGGAAAGACAAGTCTGTTGAGGGTGTCGAGCTTTTATCAGCACAATATACTAAGTTTGAGTTTGCTAAACATTGGCATGATGAGCTGGCCATTGGCGTGATAGAAGAAGGTGCTGAAGGTATTCTCTATGGCGGGCAAAAGTTAATTGTGCCTAAACATCACGTTGTTGCTATCAACCCTTCTGAAGTGCACACCGGATTCCCTGGTGTGCCAAGTGGGTGGCGCTATCGAATGTTTTATTTTGATCTCGCATTTCTACAGCGACTTTTTGACAATATGAGTGTGCACTTAGAGCCCATTGTTAATCGCACCATCATTGATGATAATCGTCTATTTTTAGGTTTATTGCAGCTTCATCAAGCCATGGAGCAAGCCAGTTTCACACTGACAAAAGAGTCGTTGTTGCTGATGACTTTAGAAAAGGTGTTTACTCAGTATGGCTCAGTGACAAACCCTGAAAACACTGCTTTTATTGATACTCACAGCGTGTTTCGTGCAAGAGATTACCTTTTTGATAACTGGCAAGAAAATATTTCACTCGATGAGTTAGAGTGTTTAACGGACAGCACCCGGTTTCAATTAATTAAAGGCTTTAATTCTGCATTTGGCCTGACTCCACACCAATTCCTCCTGCAAATTAAAATCCAAAAAGCCAAGCTGCTGCTTGCTAAGGGCATGACGTGTGTAGACACGGCGCTAACCTGTGGCTTTTATGATCAAAGCCATTTTAGTCGAAACTTTAAGCGGGCATATGGGGTATCACCGTCTAATTACAGGTGCTGATATCTAGGCCTTTGGCTTATTTCAATTTTGTACAAGAACATGCCTTGCAATTTCTGTACTTTGTGTGCTTTCACAAAGGAGAAGTTTCAAGCATGAGTTTGTTTATCATTTGGTTTAGTGCCATGTTCCCGTTAGTTTTTAGTCCAGGACCTGCAAATATCGTATTTGCTGCATCAGGTGCCAATGTCGGAGTGAGGCGATCATTAGGACTCTTGGCCGGAGTTGACATTGTGTATATTCTAAAGTCGCTGCTGGTGGGGTATGGTCTTGGCAAAGTCGTTGAGTCTTACCCCATGGCTTTGAATATTATGCAATTGATAGGTGCTATATACCTTATTTATCTGGCAACGAAGTTTTTTGCCGCGACTAAGAACATCTCTGCAAATGATAACAAAAAATTAGGTTTTATAGATGGGGCGTTGCTGCAAATCTTGAATAGCAAAGGATGGGTATTAGTCTTTATTATGTTTACGCTTTTTAGTGAACAAGCAAATGATACCTTCGGCGCGTTGGGCAATTTAATTCTGGTGTTATGGCTTGCGATACTCAACATTTTGGTGCATTTGGTGTGGATTAAAGCTGGTGATTTGTTGGCGCGAGTGTCGAATGACCCAAATTATAATAAATGGTTGAATCGGTTTTACGGCGGCTGTTTGTATCTGGTCGCGGCTTGGTTAATTTTCGATAATGAAATTTGGCACGAAGGTTTGATCTGAGCAAAAATAAAGGCTTCTAAATAGAAGCCTTTATTTGTATACAAGTAATAGGGTGATTACATCACTCGCATGCCAGGCTGTGAGCCATCGTCTGGGTTCAAGATGTAAATTTCTTTACCACCTGGGCCTGCAGCTAACACCATGCCTTCTGACATACCAAAACGCATCTTGCGAGGTTTTAGGTTTGCAACCATTACTGTTAACTTGCCGATAAGATCTTCAGGTGCATAAGCCGACTTAATGCCTGCAAACACTTGGCGCGTTTCACCACCTAAATCAAGCGTAAGTTTAAGCAGTTTATCTGCACCTTCAACATGCTCTGCGTTGGCAATTTTTGCGACACGCAGATCAACTTTGGCAAAATCATCGAATTCGATTTCCGCAGCGATTGGCTCTTTGGCAAGCGGGCTATTCGGATCTGCTGCTACAGATTGACCACCCACTTTCTTTTCAAGACTTTCTTTAGACGACTCGATCATCGCATTCACTTTATCAAGTTCAACACGCTGCATTAGTGCCTTGAACTTATTGATTTCATGATCAACAAGGGCGTTGTCAACGCTTTCCCAACTTAGTTCAGTGTTTAAGAAAGCTTCTACATTTTTCGCCATACCTGGAAGGATAGGTTTTAAATAAGTCAGTAGTACGCGGAATAGGTTAAGACCCATAGAGCACACTTGATGTGCACGCTCAAGTGTCTCTTCATTCTTTGCAAGCACCCAAGGCGCTTCGGCATCAATAAACTGGTTTGCTTTGTCAGCAAGGGTCATGATTTCACGCACTGCGCGGCTGTATTCGCGGTTTTCAAAATGTGTCGCGATTGAATCCTTTGCAGCAACAAAGCTAGTTAGTAGCGCTTCGTCCATAATAGAGCCGCTTAGCTTGCCGTCAAATTTCTTAGTAATAAAGCCTGCGCAGCGACTCGCGATGTTTACCACTTTGCCCACTAAGTCTGAGTTTACGCGTGCCGCGAAATCTTCTAAGTTGAGGTCTAAATCCGTAACGCCGCTGTTTAGTTTAGCCGCGTAGTAATAACGTAAATATTCAGGGTCTAAGTGTTCAAGGTAGGTACGAGCCTTTACAAAAGTGCCTTTTGACTTAGACATCTTAGCGCCATTCACGGTGACAAAACCGTGAGCGAATACGTTATTTGGTTTACGGAAATTAGCGCCATCAAGCATTGCAGGCCAAAATAGGCTGTGGAAGTAGATGATGTCTTTACCGATAAAGTGATAAAGCTCGGCGTCAGAGCCTTCGCCCCAAAACTCGTCAAAGTTTAGGCCTTGTTTCTCGCAAAGGTTTTTGAAGCTTGCCATGTAACCGATTGGTGCATCCAACCAAACATAGAAATATTTGCCAGGCGCGCCTGGGATTTCAAAACCAAAATAGGGGGCGTCACGGCTGATATCCCACTGCTGCAAGCCGTCTGCAAACCATTCGTCTAGCTTGTTCGCCATTTCAGATTGCAGACTACCTGAGCGTAGCCATGTTTTTAGCATGTCTTCGAATGCAGGTAAGTCAAAGAAGTAATGCTCTGAATCTTTCAAGATGGGTGTCGCACCAGACATCACCGATTTTGGCTCAATCAACTCTGTTGGGCTGTAGGTTGCACCGCAGGCATCACAGCTGTCGCCATTTTGATCTTCAGACTTACAAGTCGGGCAAGTACCAGTAACAAAACGATCTGGTAGGAAAATGCCTTTCTCTGGGTCAAATAACTGTGAAATCGTGCGCTTTTTGATATAGCCTTTTTCGTCTAAACGAGTGTAGATTAGCTCGCTTAGTTCACGGTTTTCGTCACTGTGTGTGCTGTGATAGTTATCAAACTCGATATTGAAGTCTGCAAAGTCACGCTGACGCTCAATACTCACCTGCTTAACCATTTCTTCAGGCGTGATACCTTGCTTCTGTGCATTGAGCATGATTGGCGTGCCGTGCGCATCGTCCGCACATACATAATAGGCTTCATGGCCTTGTAGCTTTTGGAAGCGAGCCCAAATATCGGTTTGAATATATTCCAGCAAGTGGCCTAAGTGTGTGGGGCCATTTGCGTATGGTAATGCACTGGTAATGAGAATTTTTCTCTTCGTCATAACGATTCCATGAATTTAGCGCGATCTTTCTAATTGATGGTGTTGAATTGGTTGATTATTCACCGAGTTAACACTTGAATGGACAAGTGTGCTTAGTGACTCACCTTAGTTCAGACCATGAACCGCGAATTGACTGGTTTTAATGAGTTGAATGTTACATAATTCCGTGGCTATTTTCATCACCCAGAGGAGTTTAATTTGTATGTTTGGACTGGAAAAATGGTTTGCCAAGGGAAAAAACACCAAACAGGCAATCATTGAGCTTTTAAATGGCTATCGTAGTGCCGCATTACCAGTGGGAATTGATGCAAATTGGGTGATCAAAACACAAGAATCAAAGGCGCAAATTCAAGTACAAATTAATTTTCCATTTGCCATCCAATGCGACCAAGATGTTGCTAGTTATCTACAGCAACACTTAGGCAAGCCCGTTGAGGTGACATCGAAAGTCGTCGTTGTCGGCAGACCAAAATTTAAAGCTATTAAACATATTATCCTTGTTGCCTCAGGTAAGGGCGGGGTGGGTAAGTCTACCACTGCGATTAATCTGGCGTATGCGCTACGTGCTCAAGGCGCGAAAGTCGGTGTGCTAGATGCTGATATTTATGGCCCTTCACTACCTAGCTTATTGGCTCTTGAGGATGAAAAACCTCAGGCGAAAGATGATAAAACCCTACTACCAATTGAAAAGTCGGGCATTAAAGCCATGTCTATCGGCTTTTTGGTCCCAGCAGAGGACGCCACTGTTTGGCGAGGACCAATGGCTTCTCAAGCGCTTACTCAATTGTTAAATGAAACGGATTGGGGTGAGCTGGATTATCTGATTGTTGATATGCCACCAGGCACCGGAGATATCCAACTGACCATGACGCAAAAAGTGCCAGCCAGTGGTGCGGTGATTGTCACTACACCGCAGACCTTGGCGCTAGCAGATGCACAGAAGGGCATCGCAATGTTTGAAAAAGTGCAGCTCCCGATTTTAGGTTTGGTCGAAAATATGAGTTACTTCAATTGTGAGCAATGTGGTAGTCGCAACCATATTTTTGGTCACTCTGGTGGCACCACGTTGGCGAGTCGCTATGGTGTGCCTCTGCTCGCGGAAGTACCGCTTAACGAACAGATCAGAGCAGCAACGGAGCAGGGCGAAGATATCATTGCCACAGACCGTGAGCCTAATTCAGAAAGTAAGACTGACAATCATGGTATAGCAGATCACTATGTTGATTGTGCCCAACTGGTTGCCAGTATGTTATATTACCAATCAGACTCAACATCGGGTGTTGAGATTGTGATGACGGAAGACTAAGAATGAGATTATCGGATACCCATATTCGAGAAGCGATTGAACAACAACGCATAATCATCGAACCTACACCTAAGCCAGATATGATTTCAGGCGTTACCGTGGATTTAAGACTGGGTAACAAGTTTAGAGTGTTTCAGGACCATGCCGCGCCTTACGTTGATCTCAGTGGTCCTAAAGATCAGATCAATGCCGCGATGGAATCCATCATGAGTGACGAAATTGTGTTAGAAGATGGCCAAGCGTTTTTCTTGCACCCCGGTGAGCTGGCGCTGGCAATGACGTATGAAAAGGTAACGCTACCTGCCGACCTTGTTGGTTGGTTAGATGGCCGCTCGTCGCTGGCGAGGTTAGGTTTAATGGTTCATGTTACTGCGCATCGTATCGATCCCGGTTGGTCTGGAAACATCGTATTAGAGTTCTATAACTCAGGTAAGTTGCCTTTGGCACTTAGGCCAAACATGAAAATAGGTGCGATGAGCTTTGAAACGATGACAAGTGCTGCGCAATTCCCTTATAACGAGCGTAAAGACGCCAAATATAAGGATCAAAATAGTGCGGTTGCTTCGCGTATAAGTGACGACAGTTAATTGAATAGGTGGGCGAGAGGATTTGTGTGTAAATAGTTGGCCTATTACAAACAAATCTGACGCTTAGCTTGGGAATAACAGCGGCTAGAGTACCAGTTGTTATTCCGAGTTTAGACTAGTCCCTCAACTTACCTAAACGGCATGCCATCTTTACATTTTTGACTCCCCATCAAATAGCCATAACGATTTAAATTCAATAATATTTTTGCATTTGCTTCGATCCAAACCATACTTATTGTAATGCGTTTTTTATGTTGTCGGCGAAAGCGTCATGCGAATGACAGCAGTAGACAAAGTGAAATAGGTATTATACCAATTGAATTAATTCTCTAATCAATTTGAAGGGTGAAATAGCATATTAGCTTAGTTAAAAATTTCTCATTTAGATCAACTAAATAGCAAAATTTTTGCCTTGCTACTAAAGCTATTTCCTTGCTTCAAAATAGATCATTTACTTAATACAACTGGTATTAGTGCGCGAATGACGTTGCTTCCTGATTTGCAAAGAGAAGCTTAAGGCCAATATTTTCGAGTTGGTGTTTTTCTTGAACGTTAACGCTTGGTTCTTTGCATAACGAATAGGCTGATAAATCACCGTCAAAGTGACTCAAGGAGAATGGGTATGTGGCTTAGCGCTGCTAGGTATGCCACGCTGGTGTTTACGATAATTGTGTGTTGCATCTTTGCGATGTGTGCTACTGCTGAAACGCAGCTGGCAGCAGAAACTGTAGAAGCAAGACCTTTAATTTCAGTAGGCTATGGTGACTTTTCCGAGGCCCAGTTTAGTGTATCGCAAGAAACGGTAATTATTCCAAAGGGCGTTGCGGTTTGGCTTCGAATCACAAGCCTCGTTCGCGATGATCTGTCAGACCAAGTGCTAACAGTCGCACGTCCATCCATGGGTAGTGTGGAGTTTTTTACCACAGACCCTATTGGAAAATTAACTCAAATCCCCGAAAGTAACAATCATACATCGTTATCCCATTTTTCACCCCATTTGGTAATTGATGCAAATAGCCATATTGAGCCGATCATTGTTAAAGTTCAATCACCCTATGTTTCCTTGTCCAGAGTGAGTATTGAACCTTATGAAGTTTATATAGAAGATACCAATGCTCATCTATTTTTAACTGGGTTGTTTCTGGGGGTAATGTTTTTATTGAGTATTTTCATGCTCAGTACCGGTATTATTTCGAAACGCGCAAGCCTGCTTTCGGTTGGTGGCTATTTGCTGTCATTAGCCTGCCTTTACGTCACCCATAAAGGACTCGCTGATATCTTTTTCAGCTACCAAAATAGCATTCATTTTTTACATTACAGTGGCAGCTTTGTGTGTTTTGCACTTGGCTTTAGCCTTTTGTTTTTTCATCATTTCCTTACTAAAAATAGGCTTGATAGAAAGATAAAGCTAACCATCAAGACGACCGCATATATCTACTTACTAAGCGGTGTCGTTGTGGCGTTTGCGAAAGTGGATTTACCGTTTGCACTTCAGTCCATAATGGTTATTGGTGCAATTGTATTAAGCACGATGATTTTGGTAAATCAAGATAAAGACAGTCGTAAAGAAGTCTATTTCTGCTGCGCAATTTGGTCTCCTATGGTGGCGGTACTAATTGGCTTTGCTGGGAGTCAATTAATACAACCAAGTGAGCAAATATCAATCGTAAACCATGTGTTGATCAGCCTACATTTAATGCTCTTACTACTGTTTGTGGTTTGGCATGATGCGGAAAAGCGGCGTATGTATATTCATTATGCTGAGTTTGATAAAGAGACAGCACTGCCCAATAAATTCGCCCTGTTTGGTTCGCTCGCTAAGCTTGAGGAGCAAAATAAAGCGCATACATTGTTGCTTTTTAAACCACTGATCCTGCCATCAATAAGACTGAGTTTTGGCTTAACCTTTGCAAATCAGCACATCAATAAGTTATTCAAAGAGGTCTCTGAGCAAATCAATACTTATGGTAGCGCTGCCGTTGCAAATAAAGGAAACACACCTATTTACCGCCTAGAAGACCAAGTGTTTGCCATCGTGCTTGATGGTAAAATAGAGGTCAGTCAAGTTGAGCAATATGTATGTATTTTATCAGCTGTATTCGAAGAAGGGGTTGGGTATAAAGACACGCAGATTGTCGATAGTCTAGAGGTTGGGGTTGCGAATTATCCAATGCATGCAAAATCCACAGAGAAGCTTATCCAGCGTGCGCTGCAGGCTCTTAATACTAAGTCACACAATGGTCAACGTTGGCATCTATTTGATGTTGAAAGCTCTATTTCGACTGAGCGACAATTGAAGCTCACCTCGTTTCTTAAAAGTGCGATAGAACATGAACAGTTCAGTTTATTCTTTCAGCCGCAGGTAGACCTCAGGACTGGCAGGGTATTTGGCTCGGAAGTGCTACTGCGCTGGCTTCACCCTGAGCTTGGTTACATACCACCTGACGAATTTATTCCGATTGCTGAGTCTTCAGGGCAAATTTACGAGATCACAGAATGGGTGATTGAGCATGCGCTTCATTATCAAGCCGAGATAACCAAGTTATTGCCTGAGCACGTTATTTCAATCAACGTATCTGGTCGTGACTTGAGTAGAAGAGAGTTGTCGGTACAGCTCATTACGCTTATCAATGAATTATCACTCGCACCTTCTCAAATAATGATAGAGATCACGGAATCTGTAACAATAGGAAAAGAAGCTGAACTTAAAGGGGTGTTAGATGATTATCGTTCAATCGGCGTAAAAGTGGCGATTGATGATTTTGGTACTGGATATTCGTCACTTGCATATTTGAGTAAACTTGGATTTGATGAACTTAAAATTGATAAAAGTTTTGTGATGGATATTGAGACATCTAAGAGCAACCAAACAATATGTAAAGCGACGTGTGATATGGCGCACAGTTTAGGCTCAAGGGTGGTGGCTGAAGGGGTTGAGGATATCAATAGCTACATTCGTTTGCAGGCCTATGGCTGCGACTTTGCACAGGGCTATTTTATTTCACGTCCGTTGCCGTTCACGGAGTTTAAGAGTTGGCTAGGTAAAGTCACCTATGCCGGCGATATAAAATCTTTCCTAGTTCGCTGAAGTAGTGAAAAATGGGCTCAGCGCATCGTTTTCTATGTTCATGCTTTGGGTAAACCCCCAGTTTTTCTTGTTCTGAACCTTTAATTCCCGCGGCCAAAAATGAATTTGATATA
This sequence comes from Pseudoalteromonas sp. CO348, assembly GCF_004208845.1. Lineage (NCBI taxonomy): Bacteria > Pseudomonadati > Pseudomonadota > Gammaproteobacteria > Alteromonadales > Pseudoalteromonadaceae > Pseudoalteromonas > Pseudoalteromonas sp. CO348. The sequence continues at coordinate 94,590 of NZ_SGPI01000014.1, forward strand.
TCGCTGTGGTAGGCAATAATGGCCTCGAACATCCGAGCTGTTAGCTCCTCGGGCAGTGCGTAATAAATCTGTTTGTTTGCGCTATCAGCAATCTTGGCGGTATGAAAATACCGATTTGGTTGTTGATGTTCTTCATCTAGAAAGGTATGCGCAAAAAACGTTGCTAAAGCATTGTTCAGAGGGTGTATTACGGTTTCAGTAGAAAGTAACCAAGCTGATGATGCAAAAGGCTTTTTTGGCTGAGTTATTAAATGCTGGCAAATATAGTGATCAAATGCATGCCACCACTCGTGGGCAAGTGCGCCACCACCGGCATTTTTTGCCAAGGCGAGTGTTCTAGTATTTGCTGCGTAATGCGCTTGAACACCTTGTTGACCGCCTGTGCCAAAATCAAAATTAAGTGTTCCCCGAAGGCCAATGACCTGTGGCGGTACTTGTAGTATTTGGGCTAGATCTGCGAGGGCATCATAAATTAAATTGGCGGATAAACGGGTTTCTTCAGGCGTAACCCAATGACCAATGGTCATGGTTTTAAAGCCAAAGGTCTGTTTGATTTCACTGAAATCAACTTGATCGCCGAATCGATAATCGGGTCCTCGGCGAGTGTATCCGCGCTGTAGTCTCGACCTTGGCATTCTCTTCCTTTAATACCGAGCCTTAACATCATCAGGCATTCGCTTCATCTGCTCTTTCACCATACCAGCTTGAAGTTTGTAGAGAACCGAAGTTTCGCATTGATCTACAATCTCGAGAAATTGAGCTGCCGCTTCAAGTGTTGATAAACTGTATTCATGTCTAGATTTACGAATAGTATATTCACTTGCATTGACCGAATCGAACTGGAAACTGGGCAACTGGCTTAGCCACGGATTGAGGTTATAAAGCTTAGTGGCTTTCTTCCAAGTACCGTCCAATAAGATGATGGCATCAAGCTTTTGAGCGTGATTATACTCTGTAGTTAAGGTCTTAGCGTGGCTGTTTGGGTAGAGCAGTGCTACATGGTTTTCGTTGCAGAAGTTAATCAACTCTTCAAAGTCAGTGGTATTTTCTCCAACATACAGCGCAAAACTGCCTAACTGCAAGGCGAGGAGCTTTGCGGTATTTTTGGCGACTTTTACTTCGCTCGGATGCTGCATGATAATAACTTGAGTCGCATTTGGTATCACGTTACCAATATAGGAGCATACGCAAGTTTTTGTGGGAAACTGGCAGACTGGACAGGTATTACGTTTCATGTTTGATGAGGTGTTTCTTAATATAAGTCATATTTTATCATATCTTGCCCGCATTTACTTTGCACAAGAAACCAGATTTGGCTAGCATAAGTAATAGAATATTAAATTTAAGGAAAATTATGAGCATCGTAATAGATGAAGGTGCCCTAGAGAACATGCAAATGTTACTGGGCGAGCAATTCGAAGATACGGTTCATTTTTGTTGTTCTGAATTCGAGCGGTTAGAATCGGAGTTGATGCTGAATTTGAATCAGGATCAAGAAGCTGCCATTCGTCATGCTCACAGTTTAAAATCTAATGCTGCCCAGTTTGGGGCTGCTAGTTTGAGCGATTTGGCAAAGACGATTGAGCATGCCCTCATGCAAGGGGAGCAGGATATTGTTGATGACTCTATTGAGAAGCTGGCAGCACAAGTTGCAGGTTCAAAAGCGAAATTGCAGCAGTGGGTGAGTGCTCAATCTTAAATCCAGCATCAGCCAAAGAGCGGAAATGAGGTCGTTTATACGGCCTTTTTTATTGATATTGCTCTTATTCATCCCACTCCAACCACTTCACTTTGTAAGTTGCTTTTTTGAAGCATAAAAAGTTATCACAAGCATAGAATTTAGACGGCATTGTGATATATGCTTGAGCAAAATGAGGGGGTTATAGATGCTACAAATAACAAAAAGTAATAAGCTCAACGGGGTGAGTTACGATATTCGTGGTCCAGTATTGGATCAAGCAAGAAAAATGGAAGACGAGGGCATGAAAGTCCTCAAATTAAATATTGGCAATCCGGCGGCATTTGGCTTTGATATGCCAGAAGATATGCACCGAGACATCATAAAAAACTTATATTCTGCACAGGGCTATTGCGACTCAAAAGGATTGTATTCTGCCCGAGTTGCCGTGTATCAATATTATCAGCAAAAAAGTTTTCCTAATATTAGTGTCGATAACATCTTCATTGGCAATGGCGTCAGTGAATTGATCCAAATGACCGCACAAGCCTTACTCAATGATGGTGACGAAGTGTTGATCCCCGCACCGGATTATCCGCTATGGACTGCCGCTGTTAAATTATCAGGCGGTAATCCAGTGCATTACCTTTGTGATGAAGAGCAAGACTGGTTTCCAGATATCGAAGATATCAAGCGTAAAATCACGAGTCGCACAAAGGCATTGGTGCTGATCAACCCAAATAATCCGACCGGTGCTGTATATGACAAAGCATTGCTCGAAGCATTAATTAACGTTGCCAGAGAACACAAGCTATTAATACTGAGTGATGAGATCTACGAAAAGATTTTATATGACGATGCGGAGCATTTTTCAATTGCGAGTCTTTGCGATGATATCCCGGTTATTACTTTTAATGGTTTAGCGAAAACCTATCGTGCGGCCGGGATCCGCATGGGCTGGATGGTGATCAGTGGTAAGCATTCAGTGATGCGGGATTTGATCACAGGCTTAGAAATGCTTGCGTCTATGCGATTATGCGCCAATGTTCCTGCACAGTTTGCCATTCAACAAGCGCTTGGAGGCATACAATCCATCGACCAACTCATTGAACCGGGTGGGCGTTTGTATGAGCAGCGTGATATTGCGTTTAAAGGTTTAAACGATATCGAAGGGATAAGCTGTGTAAAGCCAAAGGGCGCGCTTTATGCGTTTCCAAAAGTCGACGTAAAGCGGTTTAATATTAAGAATGATGAGCGCATGGTGCTGGATTTGCTCAAAGAAGAAAAAATTCTACTTGTCCACGGACGTGCTTTTAATTGGCCTAGTGCGGATCATTTTAGATTAGTGTTTTTACCACATAAAGATGATTTACAGCCTGCAATGGATAGAGTAAAGCGCTTTTTTGCGCATTACAGTCAGTAACATCTGTATTAAAAAATAAAAAAGCTCGGAAGTTTCCGAGCTTTTTTGTGGGCTAGTAATGTGTTACTTAGTGAGTATTAGAATTTAGCTCCGGTGTCGTTTGTTGGCTATCAGCCGAGCCTTTACCTTTAAACCATTTGCGGCCAACGCGTTTAACATCTTCAAGTGCCACATATTGACAAGGGATAAGTACGAGGGTGATCACCGTGGCAAACAACACACCAAACGCAAGCGATACTGCCATTGGAATGACAATTTTAGCTTGCAGGCTGGTTTCCATAATGATTGGTACAAGTCCGATAAAGGTGGTCAACGAAGTGAGCAAGATTGCTCTAAAGCGTTTACATCCGGCCTCGACGGCCGCGGCTTTTAAATCGATACCTTCTTCGCGTGCTTTATTGACAAAATCCACCATAACCAAAGAGTCGTTTACCACAACCCCTGCCACGGCAATAATTCCAAAGAACGACAAACTACTCATTGTCATTCCCAATATCATATGACCGAATACCGCGCCGACCACACCAAATGGGATCACAGACATGATGATGACAGGCTGAGAATAAGAACGTAGTGGAATTGCCAGTAGTGCGAAGATAATCATTAATGACAGGGCAAAGTCACGAATTTGCTCAGCAACACTGTCCATTTCTTCTTGTACGCGACCCGCCACTGCACTCTGAACGCCAGGGTAGTTCTTTAATAGACTAGGAAGATATTCGTCACGAACCTGTTTTGCTATCTCAAATGGTTGTGCGATTTCTGTATCAACTGATGCCCAAACATTAATCGTGCGTTTGGCGTTTTCGCGGCGAATTCGGTTCACACCATCAACCAATTTTACATCAGCCACTTCTACCAACGGCACTTCTGCACCTTGAGGCGTTAAAATACGCACGTCCTGAATGTCACTAATGGCATCACGATGTTCTTTAGGGTAACGGATCATTACTTTGATCTCCTCACCATCACGTAAAATACGCTGTGCTTCAAGGCCGTAGTAACTGAAGTTTACTTGAGATGCAACATCCGCCAATGTCAGTCCAAGGCTATACGCTAATGGTTTAAGCTCAAGCTGCACTTCATCGGTTGCTGATTGCATAGAGTCATTGATATCACCAACACCTTCAATAGTTGCTAGCTTGTCTTTTAGTTTCTGTGCGACTTCGCGAAGCTCTTCTTTGTGTTTACCTTCTAATCTAAAGCTAATATCTCCGTCATCACGACCACCATTCATGATGCTATCTTGAATGTTTAGCGATTTAACACCAGGCAGTGCAGGCATTGCATCACGCCAGCGGGCGCTGAGTGCAAAGGTATCGATTGGGCGTGCATCTGGTTCAACCAAGATCACCATAATATTTGCGCTTGTGCGGCCATTCATATTCACCATGTAATCACGGATCATTTTCTTGCCATACTCAGCCTCAATTTCTTTGTCGACATTCAGTACCATTTGCTCAATTTTTTGAATTGACTCAAGCGTCGCGTTTTCTGACGAAGATAAGTTCATATCAATCGAGATACGTGGAAAATCATGTGGGATTTTTGGGTTAGCAACAAACTTCACTAAGCCACCAGCAAACATCCCCGCGCTGACAATTAAAATGGTTAAAAAGCCAACGATAACGGTATAACGGTAGTGAATACAGCGTACAATGAATGGGCGGTACGTGTTTTCAATGAAAGATTGAAGGCCGCTATCCATTTTTTCCCTGAGGCGGTGGAACGGATTTTTAGGGTTGCTTGGTTTGTCTTTCATTGCTGCTAAATGCGCAGGTAAAACCAGCTTAGATTCAACCAAAGAGAATAGTAAGCAAAGAATTATTACGCCACCAATTGCTTTAGAAAATGCTGCCGTTGGGCCAGTTGCTAATGTTTGCGGCAAGAAAGCAGCAACAGTAGTAAGCACACCAAAAGTGGCTGGGATAGCAACACGTTTTACGCCACGAACGACATTATCTAGGCTATGACCATGTTTTTCTATTTCAGCATGGGCGGATTCACCGACGACTATCGCGTCATCAACGACAATCCCCAACACCAAAATAAAGGCAAACAGTGAGGCTAAGTTAATCGTTACGTCTAAATAGCCCATTGGCATCATTAAAAATGCACCTAAGAAGCTAACTGGCAACCCCATCATTACCCAAAATGCTAAACGCACACGTAAAAATAGAGCAAGCATTAGCATAACTAATACCCCACCTAACGCCATATTTTCCAGCATCATGTTAAGGCGGCCATTGAGGTAATAGGTCAAGTCAATAAAAGGTTCAAGTTCTACGCCTTGTGGCAGTGAGCCTTTCTTGGCCTCAAGATAGTTCTTAATGATATCTGCAACTTTGGTGATGTCTTGGTCTTTTGACGCGCTAACTTCATACACCAGTGAGTTCTTACCATTGTATTTAGAGTATTGCAGTCCTTCTTCAAAGCCATCGTTAATGGTGGCGACATCGCCTAAGCTAACCTGTGCGCCGTCTGGTAGAGTTAGTAAGGGGAGCTTTCTAAACTCGTCACCGCGATAGGCTTGGTTTTCAACTCGCATTGAAATATAGCCATTTTCGGAGCGAATTTGGCCAGCAGACATGTTCGCTGAGAAGCTCTTTACTGCATCCGAAATTGCTCTAAAACTTAGGCCGTATTCGCGCATTTTATCAGGGCTTATCTCAATAGAGATTTCATAGTTCAGGCCACCATCAAAGCGTACAAGGTTAACGCCAGGTAACGACAGCATTTCTTCATGAATGCGATTACCAAGCTCTTTAAGATCATGGGGACTCAAGTCGCCATTGAGCGACAACCACATCACTTCTTGGGTTGCCTTGTCGTGACGTACAATAGGGCGTTCCATTCCTGATGGGAAAGTTGAGACGGAGTCTACTTGCATCTTGACTTCGTCGAGTACCTCTTTGGTGTTGTACTGCTCGTCTACTTCTATCCAAGTTTGCGAGTAACCGCGATTAGAGTAGGTGATCAAGCGTTTGATCCCTTCGAGACCTTCCATGGATTCCTCGATCTTAATCGTGATCCCTTCCTCGACCTCTTGAGGTGCCGCGCCCGGATACACAGCTTGAACACTTATCCAGTTACTGTCGTATTGTGGAAACATTTGCTTGCGGATCGAAAACGCGGTAAGCAAGCCGCCCACAATAATAAATATCATCAATAAGTTTGCTGCGACTGGGTTACGTGCAAACCAAGCAATTAAGCCTTTTTCTGTGCTTTGACTCTGCATAAACCTTACTCCTCTTTGAGCGCCAATTGGGTGTTTGCGCTTTGCGAAGGAGTATCGTCTGTACGTAGTTGCATCCCTTCAGAAGGATAGTCTAGCGCTGAAGTAATGAGCTGTTGGCCTGACTCAACACCGTTATCAACGACGACCATGCCATTGTACTCTCTAATAATATTGACCTTTTTGTAACTCAGCTTGTTATCGTCATCCAATGTTGCAACGCGACCTTCTTTCACTAAGTGATGAGGAAGCATAGTGGCATTTTGCACTAACAAACCTTGAATATCAGCATTGATATAAGCGCCAAAACGTAGTGGTTTTACGTTGTTGTGATAAGGCTGTTCGACTTGAGCAACAAGGTAGGTCATGCGACTTTTGTTATCGATAACGCCTTCACTGCGGACAATCTCGCCTTTCCAACTCATCGGTTGACCAGCGACTTCTGCTGTGATCACGACATCGGTGCCAACGCCTTGTTGCGGTAAGTATTTCAATTCATTATCGGCAACAGGGAGGCGTACTTCTGCAACAGATGTCGCATTGAGTTTACCAAAGCCATTACCGGGATTAACTACACTACCAAGGCTTACGGTACGAGACTCTATAATCGCATCGTAAGGCGCTTTGATATAAGTACGCTCTAAATTTCGGTTCGCTCTTTTCACTGCAGCCTGCGCCGCTTTAAAGCTTGCTAACTTTTCAGCGAGCTGAGGTTTTCTTAAATAGAGATCGGAAGGTATTTTTTCGTTAGCGTTTGCTTTAATCCTTTGCCATTCTGCTTTTGCTACTTGCACCTGAGCTTGTTCTATTTCTAGCGCTGAGCTGGCTTGTGCTAAAGCCGCTTCAGCTTCAATCAGCGACGCTTCATAGTCATTCGGGTCGATGCGAGCAAGCACGTCGCCTTCTTTGACAAAGCCACCTTTGACAAACTTGTCAGACAATGAAATGACTTGACCACTGACCTGAGCAACAAGCTCAGTACTGTATTTTGGCATCACGATACCGTATGACGATACGTTAAGCTTAACTTGGTCAATATGAATAGGTTGAACCTGTACGAGAGGATGTACTATTTCTTCTTTCTTCTCTTCTGGAGGTTGTTTCATTGCAGACATGGCAACGGCCGCTGCAATTCCCACCGTAAGAACGGCAATTGGTAGAATTATTTGTTTTTTACTAGCCACGTTAAAATCCTTCCTGTTGAATGATTTTTAATGACCCAGATTAACGGCTCTAGATCATCGATAAGCTTAAGAATACGCGAATAGTTATGTCGAGGTGTTTAAATCCAGACTGAATATGTAACAAAGCTTTGCGTACCTAAATTTATCGTTACATTCTTAAAAGCGATTGGTGCTTTTACGTGTAGTCGATTTTTCGATAAAATGCACCACTTATTGTCAAAATTGCGAGAAACAGAATGGATTGTAGGCTTGGTTGTGGCGCTATCCTTAGAAGTTTATAGCCTCATGCCACTCAGTTTTGTTAATGATGTTACCGTCAGAGTTGGAAAAATAAATAGAAGTCAAAGCTTCGATGAACCTTTGTCTTTCTCAAGTAACTTCAGAATAGTGAAAGTCCCTCTTTTTCATGGTTTTGATGAAAGACTCATCTTTTTAGTTAATAATTTCATTGTATTAAAAGCTTGTAGGGGTTGTAGAGATTTATCTACGACAGCAAAGGCGCTTTACACGTGGATGACGTGGTTTTCAGACAACAATGTTCAAGCACTGGATGAAGGAAAATACAAGATTGTTAGCCCTACATATGGTTTCAGGCAGTTCTTACTCGATAGAGTTATTGAACAGAAAACACTGAGTTCAACTACTGCAAACTCATACATATTAGTTATCAAAAGTTTCTACCAAATGCTTGATGAAGAGAAGCTTATTAAGCAAGAGCTTTTTTTTAAACGCCGGTTAAGTGTTATTGATGGTTTTCGTAAAATTACTGCTAGTGATTTAACGATTCCAACCCCCAGAAGTAATCCATTAAATCCGCTAACAAAGTCTGAATTTTCTCATTTTATTCAGTTGATTGAGCTTGAATCGCTACCTTTCAGGCTTGCAATAAAGTTGATGCTTTTCTCAGGGTTAAGACTGGGCGAGGCTTTATCCTTTCCCTGTGTACTTATTACTGAGAGCTCTTTAGCCTAATGTGAAGGCAAATATCTTGTACGTGGATTGAGAATAGGGCCAGCAAACGGCACGAAAACGAAGTTTTCAAAAGAAAGATATCTATTCCGTACGACACGCCTTGCAAATGAAATACTGAACTTTGAGATAGGAAAAAAAACCTTTTCGAGGTCGACTTTTCCAGTCAAATCTCGGAAGACCTTACACTAAGTGTGCATTTTACTCTTCTTGGTATCGATTAAAAAAGAAGTACCTTGATTGCTTCAGGGCTAACTTCAACCATAAGCCTCATGATCTAAGAGCAACCTTTGCCACTTCATTGCTTAATATTGCCATCAATGAAGTTGGTGTAAGTGTAGAGATTGCTTTGGATGTCACTAGAAACTTCATGGGGGCCAACAAGAAAAAGCAATCAGACATATTGTATGCCTATGCGTATTTTAAATGATTATTGGAGTTCATATATGAATTTTTTTGATCATTTTAATGTTGAGGAAAGTAATTGGTCTAAGATTTGTGAAATTATTTTTGATTTTGATAAGTACGTTAAGAAGAAAGGAGTAAAAAAACTAGTCGAAATTGGGCTATGTACTTGGATAAATACTACCAAGAGAGTCTGGCTAAAATTTATGATGATAAACATTGTGCTAAGAGCAGTATGGTAATTCGAAGAACAGCTGAAGAGCTAAAACAGTTTTTTAATCGTACTGATGCAGGGTGCAATGCCTATCCAGATATTATCTCAAAGTAGAAGTGGTTGATTGATTTTACAATAACTTAGTGCGAATTGGTTGTGAAGCAATTCAGGCTATGACTGGTATGAGAGTATCAGAATCAAATTGTCTGAAGTTTGGCTCATTGATTGAAGAAAATTCTTGGGTAGGTGCAAAAACAAGGCTGTTTAAAAATGCCCCAGAGGGTGGTTCTATCGAAATCTGGGCAGCAGGTCCTTATATAAAAAAGATTTTCATAAAGATTAGACCAATTGCAGAGAAGTTTTTTGGTGTCTCTGGCAGGGAACTAGATGAAATTTACTTAAAATCTGACCCAAGGAAATATAGGTCTTCAAAGGTAGTTAAGCACATGAAGACCCAGCGGAAAGTAGATTCATATCTTAATTGGAGTGATGTAAATGACATCACTCTAGATGAAAAGGATGTGCATGAATTTTGGGTTTTAAATCCTAATATTTCTAATAGAGTAATAGTTGAAAAAGTGATTTATGTTGGAGGTAAATGGTCAATTCGTTCCCATCAATATAGAAGAAGTATTGCTGTGCATTTAAATCGACTAGAACTCGTTTCTACGAGATATTTGGTAGTACAATTTAAACACATGTATAAAACAGTCACTGACTGGTATTGCAGTGGTACTCCAGCAAATAGTAAGTCGTTAGGAAACCTTGCAAGGGCTTTTATATCTGAGCTTGATAAAGCAGGTTTGGAGAGGTCTGCTTCTCTTGCTATAGCTTTCCAAGAAAGTGAACAACTATTTGGAGGTGGTGGACAAGCATTGATGAAGCAAAAGAATTTGGCTCCTAATAAAAAACTTTACCACTACAGGCTTTATCTATGGCTAAAAGAGGGAGTTCGAGAATTATGTCGCTTGGAAATGGCATGTATTGTATGAACGGTACTAAATGCGAGTTCAATGGTGTGATCCAGTCATCTAAATGTAATGTTAACTGCGAAAACTTGGTGGCAGATCGACAATCAATTACAATCTGGAAAGTAGATTTAAGAGGTACAAAGAATTACTGGAACAAGCAAAATTGAAAAAATTACCAGATGCAAGTATTGAATTCTTAAGGCTGGAGTTAGAGGTATATAGGCAGGCATTAGAGTTCTTTGGGGAAGAAGTCGACTATGATTGAGGAAAACTTGAAGCTTGCTCGTCAGGCTCTGAAAGAGCTAATTGAAGAGGGAAAAAGGGTCAACGTTAGTGCTTTAGAAAAAAGAGCTGAGCTATCAAACGGTACCTTAAACTATTCACATCCCTTATACGAAACTTTTAAAGAGAAAATTTGTGAATTGAAACGAGCTGAATGTCTTCCTTCCAGTAAAGATATCTATAGACTCAGAGGTAAGCTCAATCATGAAATTGCCCTCAAAGAAAAATATCGAGTCGAGAGAGATAAACTGAAAGAGGATATCAGCTATTTCTTGCATTGTGTAACGGTAGACTTAGATTGGAGACCTGTTTAGAGGTATTATTCAATACAACTAAAGAGGTTACAAATGCCAAGAAGAAT
>NZ_SGPI01000018.1:0-86206 GCF_004208845.1 Pseudoalteromonas sp. CO348
TTTGCTCAGCGAAATTGATTGGAATGAATTTATTTTGGCGGGATAAGTCTGGCTTATAGTTGGCCATAACAGATTACCGTGGGTGAATAATAGCTATTAGATCACAGTAACCAACTCGATTCAAGGTTAAGAAATAGTCAATCCAAAACCAACAATCCAGTACCTGAAAAGAGTAATTCTACAGCCTCAACGCCTTACTAATGGGCGCATAAATGTTTGGCTAAAATTGGCGACGAAGGAGCGCAAGCCAAGCGTTTTGCGTCCTTTTGAGTAACTTGTTATAAGCCCTTAACACATTGAATCAAAAAATATTTCTGAATAGCATTCACTTGAAATACCTAATGTAAAATTACCAAACTCTGTTTGATTGGTATCATTTTCTTCGACCCATAACCGATCCGCTTCTAACAAGTCACTGATGTTATCAATTTCACGGATGCCCTTAAGCACAACATTTAGATATTCAGCTTGATTCCTGAATGAAAGCGTAATCTCAAACTCACTTCCAACTCTTTTTACGTGTACTTCATTTACAGTGACATTTTGATATGTATGGTTAAGTTTCACTGAATTCCCTTTGGGCTTATAACATTTTATTCGTGCGCATGCGCGGTTACCTCATTGGACCAATGAAAACGCGCACAGTTAACTATCAGTATGCAAAGAACTTATCAGCATTCTGCTAAATATACCATCTGGAAAAATGCGCATGCGCGTTTCCCAAACCTATTATCTCAAATAAAAAACAAATAACCTATTGATAAAAATAACATTTTTTAATTTATTCATCCGTAAACGCGCAAAATTTTTTTCATTATTTTCCTTGATATCCGAGAACTTCAGATAACACTGTATATGTACACAGCCACATAAGGTAAGCAGTTATCATGAGTCTAAAAAGCCCATTTCTGAAAGGTCTTCAGGAAGAAATGCGTATGCGTGGTTACAGCATTAGTACAGAAAAAACCTACCTATATTGGATTAAGGCATTCATTAACTTTCACCACAAGCGTCACCCTGAGACAATGGGAACGGAAGAGGTTACACAATTTTTAGTCTTCCTTGCCAACCAACGAAATGTGGCTATCAACACACAAAAAATTGCACTTAACGCGTTAGCCTATTTGAGAGGAAAATAAGGAGAAAATAAGTGACATATATGGGCGTTCGCTCTGAATGGGAAAACTAAACGTAAACAACTTAAAAGCATTAAAATATCTATATTTTTCAATTTATTAGAAAACAGTTGTAAAAAGGAGATATTTGTAGGCTGAAGGCTAAATACTTAAGAAAAGTAAAAATTCAGCAAACCAAGGAGCTCGCACAAGTGGTTTTGGAGCGTTGCGCTGTGCTTAAACCAACACACGACGCAACAATTATACAAATCTGTAGTTGGTTTTAAGATTTGTTCTCGCATTTTATCGTCTCTTCCCCAAGACGATAGGCATTATTTGCCAGCACATAAGTTCCCGAAATAATAGCGGTAGTAGGAACGAGTATCGGCGTTAATATAATTCCACTCACGGAATAATAGGTATTGGTTTCATCTGCAACATCGACTATCTTTAGGGTTTTTCTATCCGATGAAATCTCGCACTTGTTGGTGTGAGCAGTATCTTGCACAGGCATTACTACACAAGCGCTGAGTGAGATTATCGGTAACATAATCAGTCTGTTTAACTTCATCACCTTTCCTTGAATTCAGTTTGCAATACTTTCATGACGTCGCTATTAGACATAACCTCCCTCTAAAGGTTCCCTGTGCTTTACGCTTAAACTGCGCCAAACTGGTATTGTTCTCTACAGTTTTCAGTCTTGATCCAACAGCTATTGTGGCTCAATAAATCTGAGGTACCTCACTTAAAATGAAGCACCCCATACCAATAAGTCGAACCGAAATTTTAAGATTTGCCGAGGTTTTGCTCGTAGACCTTAAGTGCGTGTTCTAAATCTTCTATCAAGTCTTCTACGTCTTCAAGACCTATGTGAAGGCGGATCACGGGGCCCAATGCCCAACCTGTGGTTGATCGCAAATGCTCCATGGTTTTATTGGCTGTAACTAAACTTTCATAGCCGCCCCATGAGAAACCCATTTTAAAATGGGATAAAGCATCTAAGAAGCGGTTAATCGCCTTTTGGCTACCTTCTTTCATTACGATTGAAAATAAACCATTACTACCATCAAAGTCTCGCTTGAAGAATTCATGGCCTGGGCAAGTCTCAAAAGCGGGATGTCTAACGTGATCCACGAGCGGATGCGCTTCGAGCCATTTCGCCACCGTCATTGCCGACTGCTCGTGCTGTTTTAACCTCGCAGGCATAGTACGTAACCCACGTAGTGCTAAATAAGCATCATCTGCAGACGTACATTGACCAAGCAAATACGAGTGCTCTCTAAGCTCAGGCCAATAGCGCTCGTTTGCAACAGCGACCCCCATCATGACATCCGAATGCCCAACAATATACTTGGTTGCCGCTTGAATGCTGATATCAACACCATGATCGAGCGGACGAAACTGCCAGCCATTACCCCACGTATTATCAAGCATAGTGATAACGCCACGGCGCTTTGCAACTTCAACCATCGCAGGCACATCTTGAACTTCCATGGTGATTGAACCTGGAGACTCTAAGAACAACACTTTGGTATTGTCTTGAATTAACGCGTCAATACCAGCGCCAACCATAGGGTCATAATAAGTGGTTTCGATACCATAGCCTTTTAACAGCTTATCGCACAAATCTCTGGTTGGTTCATACGCTGTATCTACCATCAGCAGGTGATCGCCTGCTTTTAAAAATGACAGTAGTGACTGTGCGATAGCAGCAGCACCAGACGGATATAAGGCGCAACCCGCACCATTTTCAAGCTCAGTAATGGCATCTTGCAAGGCGAAATGGGTATTGGTGCCACGGCGGCCGTAAAACAAAGTGCGATGTCCACGGCCTTTTATCGCTTCTTGCATTTCGGCAACGCTCTCAAAAACTACGGTAGAGGCGCGCTGAACAACTGGGTTTACTACCCCTTTGGTATATTCTGCTTTTCTTCCAGCAGCAACGATTTTAGTATGCTTTTTCATAATTACTCTTCTGATTGTGCACGCCAGTATTCAACTAAATATCTGGAGATCGAGTCTTCTCTGGTGAGTTTATAGCCGGGCTTTGTATCGCCCCACTCTGAAAATGTATTAAGCTCCGCCCGTGAAAACCATTTAGCTTGCTCAAGCTCATCTTGCTCGACAAAAATCTCCGTGGTTTTCGCCTTCGCGATAAACCCAAGCATAAGTGATGACGGGAACGGCCAAGGCTGTGAGGCAATATAAGTGGCGTCGTATGCTTCAACACCCGCCTCTTCCATCACTTCCCTTATCACGGCTTGCTCTAACGACTCGCCGGGGTCAACAAACCCAGCCAGCGTCGAAAATACGCCTTCAGGCCAAACAGCCTGACGGCCCAACAAGCAGCGTTCAACGCCATCAGGGAAAACATGAGTGACAAGCATGATAACGGCGGGATCTGTACGTGGAAACGTCATATGGCGACATTCAGGGTTAACACAACGTCTTGCATGACCTGCTTCAACCATTTTATTGGGTTGCCCACAACGTCCACAAAAACAATGGGTTTTATGCCAGTAGCATAAGCCTCGTGCAAGCACGCCAATTGAGCCTTGTTGCTTTGGTAAGTTACGACCCACTTGGCGCATATCGATGAATTCTGACTCGGTGTCAATAAAAGAAAGCTTGTCTCGTTGTTTAGAGACGTCAAGCGCAAAATAGCTGTGCGCTTCGTCACGGCCTAAGAATATCGCGTCTTGGAGCGCTAAATCAGCGACTTCTCTGCGAGAAAGATAATGTAATTCATTATCTCGGGCACGCACTAAATTAGCGTCGTCTTGAATTAATAACCAGCGACTATTGTCACCCATTTGAGATAATAACCAGTTTTGATCTTTTCTTTCGTTAGACGCTCTGTCTAACGTCATTTGCGTGTAATACAGCAAGCCCCTATTCCTTCGTGTTCTGGAACATTTTATCCACCTCGGTGAGACCTTAAAACTACCATAGCACAAAGGTACAGGCAAAAAAAAAGCCCATAAATGGGCTTTTGAAAACTACAGTGTGATTTCACACTACAGAGAGGCAAGATAGTCCAACAGCTTTTGATTTTCGTTTTCAATATGCTTATAGAATTCAATATCTTTTAGCTTAGATGCCGCAGCTTCATCGATGACGATCACAGCATCACGATGCATTTGTAGTGCCGAAGCCGGACACGCCGCAGTTAACGGGCCTTCCACCATAGCAACAACGGCATCGGCTTTATTTTCACCCGTCGCTAATAACACGACTTTTTTAGCGTCTAAAATCGTGCCAATACCCATTGTGATTGACAAGTGAGGTTGATACTCATCAGCTTTAAAAAAACGAGCATTATCATCAATCGTCGCTTTCGTTAGAGTTTTAACCCGAGTGCGTGACGTTAAGCCAGAAGACGGCTCGTTAAAGCCAATATGGCCATTTCTGCCAATACCTAATAGCTGTACATCAATACCACCAGCAGATTTAATACGCGCTTCATACTCGCCGCACGCCGTAATTGGATTTTTTGCATCCCCCGGTGGTACGTGCGTGTTACTTTTATCAATGTTGATATGGTCAAACAGCTGCTGCTGCATAAAGTAACGATAACTTTGTGGGTGCGAGCCATCTAAGCCTAAATATTCATCTAGGTTAAAGCTGGTAACTTCAGCAAAACTGATTTCGTTCGCTTGGTTACGCTTAATTAATTCTTGATACAAAGCGACCGGTGTTGAACCCGTCGCTAATCCCAACACAGAGTTAGCTTTACGCTTTAATTGCGTTGTAAAAATGTCTGCACCATATGCTGCCACTTCGGCAGCGTCTTTTAAAATGACTACTTGCATACGATTAACCAAATGTTGAGATGATTAGAATAAAATGGGATCTGAGCCTTGCCTCGCGTGCAATCAAAGCAAGGTCAGATCGAACCTAATTGGGATACACAACATTAGGTTATTACCATTATGACAACGCTGTCATTATTATCAGAAATAATTCGCTTGTAAAGCAAAAGTGAAAAAAAATATGGATATTTTTTACTCTATGCAATCGAAAGGTGTTAAAAAGCCCACAACGGTGGGCTTTTTGAAAGGAGGCTGGTGAATATTATACACTTACAAAAATACGGCGTTTATACATCCAATGCAGCACTAAAAGCTGTACCGCCAGTAGCGCAAAAACAGCAATTAATGGTTGCCACGCAGTTGGCACAGCGGCCATCACGCCACCGAATACGCTTTTACTAATAAAGGTCCAATTCACTAAGCTCGACGCTAAATAAATAATAATGGAATTAGCCCCAATAATAACAAAAGGATACGCCCAACGCTGAAAACTCAGTACATCTACTATCGCGTAAAATACTGCAAGTAGAATTGCACTCCAGCCGACGGTTACTAGCACAAATGAGCTTGTCCACAATTCTTTATTAACTGGAAATTGCATGTCCCAAAGCCAACCTAGTGCTAAGACGAGTACACCTGAGCCTGCCAAAATACCAACGGTTTTCCACTCTCCCTGCGTTTGTGCATTAGCAATAGCACGACCAGCAAATACACCTGCGATAGCGTTTACAATGGCAGGTAAGCTTGACAGCACACCTTCTGGGTCAACAGGACGATTTTGATAACTGATCCCTGGCAGTAAATATGTGTCAATGAACGCATTCCAACTACCAACACCATTTGCACTCAAGTCCCCCGCTTGCCCACCAGGAACCGGGATAAAGCAAAGCAGTAACCAATAAAATATCAATATGCCTACACCCACATAAGCCAAGGTTCGCAAGCTCGTATGCCAAACCAGTAAAGCACAAAAGAACCAAGCAAACGCAATGCGACCTAATACACTGGCGTAGCGAATACCGTCAGGATCCATTGGGATCCCAGTTCCCCAACCATGGTTGTATAACACGCCAAAAGCACACAGTAACAAAAGCCGCTTCAGTGCTTTGAGATAAAACGGTTTACGTTCATTAAAGGGCAGATGGTCGATACGTTTAGGTGACAAGCCCATCGCCACACCCGATAAAAAGATAAACAGTGGAAAGATAAGATCATAAAAAGTGAAGCCATGCCAAGGGCTGTGCAGCGTGTGCGCTTCAAACGCCTTCCAGCCTTGCCATCCGGTCAATACAAACAGTGCCGCAAAAATAGACTGGCCACCTAAGATCCAGAACATATCCATGCCGCGTAAGGCATCTAAAGACGCAAGTCGCTTTGGCTTATTATTCGTTGTCATTGTTATTTATCCGCGTGAAAACATTAACTATGGATCGCTCAATCAAGCAAATCCATTTGACTCAAGGTTAGTTTTGATGCGCGTTGCAATCATGACTCTATCATTACGCACACGACATTAACTTCCTGAGTTGTCGATCCACCCATGCTTAACCAAATACCGGCTAAGCTTAAAAAACAAAGCCCCGCGGTACTGCTGCGGGGTTTTATCAGGGAAACTTAAGCGGCCGTTTCCGTCCACTATTCAATTGCAAATCAATTACAGCAACTGACCACCAATATAGGTTTGCTTCACAATCAAATCGCTGTTGAGCACCACGAAATCAGCATCAGCACCCGATCTTAGATGCCCCTTTTGAGACAGGCCAAGATATTGCGCAGGGTAAAGAGAGGCCATGCGCAAACTCTCCGCTAGACTCACGTTAAGCGTATTGACGGTATTTCGCACCGCACTTGCCATATCCAATACACTACCTGCAAGCTCACCGGTTGTTGAATTTAACCGATCACCGGTACGAATAACTTTTCTGCCATCAAAAAAGTCAAACTCCGTATCATCTGTCCCAACCGGAGGCATGGCATCCGTCACTAGCATCATTTTGCCACGCTGCTTAGTACGAATCGCAAGTTGCGCCGACAATGGATGAACGTGGTGGCCATCAACAATCAAACCACACCAGCTATTGTCATTCCAAAGCGCGGCACCGACAACGCCCGGCTCACGGGAAGTAAACGCAGACATTGCATTAAATAGGTGCGTAAAGCCATCCACGCCAACATTGAGTGCAGCGTTAGCGGTGTCATAGTCCGCGTTTGAATGGCCAATACACACTTTCACACCCAGTGAAATCAAGCGTTCTATATCGCTAAGTGGCACGGTTTCAGGTGCTAAAGTCACCATTTTGATACCTAAATCTTGACGCGCGTATACCGCAAACTCTTGCTCTGAGATTGGTCTGATGAACTTTTCGCTATGCGTACCCTTTTTAGGGTGAGATAAGTGTGGGCCCTCAAAGTGGATCCCAAGCACCCCTGACTGATTAGCTGCTATAGCTGCTGCTGTTGCGGCTGCCGCTTGTTGCATTACTTCAATTTTGTCAGTGATAAGGGTTGGCATTAGTCCCGTGGAACCAAATTGGCCATGTGCTTTAACCATAATCGCCAAGCATTCAGTGGATTGCTCGGCGTTAAAAAATGCACCGCCACCACCATTAACTTGTACGTCAATAAAACCTGGTGCAACTAGTCCCGATAACTTGGATACATTGGTCGCTTGCGACTCATTAATATAACCAATTTGGCCGTTGTTTACTTCGAAATAAACGTCTTTTCTAAAATTTTCACCATCAAAAAATTCTGGAGCAAAATAACATTGAGTCGTCATTAGTTCGCCTTTTTTAATTCTTGACCTGCACTTTGAATTGCAAAGTAAATTGCCCCCATTTCAGGAGGTTGTTTCGGTAATTGGACTTGCTTTGCAACTTCTGGGTCGAGCCAAGGTTGTAGCGGCTCTGATAATCCGCCGATCATAGAGAGTCTAGGTGGGTTTAGTTCAAGTAAACGCTTAGCTAAACGACTAATATATTCCGCACCAGACTTTACGATAGAAAGAGCAATTTCATCATTTAGCTTGGCTTGCTCTAATACATAACGAGCCAGCTTTGCATAACCACTAGACGGTTGTCCCGCCATTTGCTCTGCAATACCCATTGCCCCTTTCGCACTGAAGTGCTCAAGTAACACTTGGCTCAATGTCGTTTTTTCGCCAAGGCCATCGAGATCGAGCAATGCAGCTTTTACCGCCTCTAATCCCATCCATGCGCCACTGCCCATATCGCCTTGAGCAAAGCCATGACCACCATAGTTCACTGTTTTACCATCAACTAACGCAAAACCACAGGAGCCGGTGCCCGTAATAATCACGGCACCATCGCTACCTTCATGAGCACCAATACACGCGGTGTGTAAGTCTGTGGTAAGGAACATTTGTTTAAAGGGATGCTCCCATTGCATGATTTTGTCATAGAGCGCGGGTAAGTTAACACCTGCAAGGCCAAGACCTGCATTTAGCTCATGTACTTGTTCAACACGAAGACCCGCGTCTTGTAACGCCATTTGTGTCGACACCATGATGGATTCAAGCGTGCGCTCTAGACCATGTAGGGGATTCGCAGGACCGCCTAGACCCGTACCCAAAACGCCATGTTGAAGAGAATAAATTGTAGCGCGGCATTTTGTTCCACCACCATCGACGCCGATGTATAGTTGGTCTTGGTTAACCTGTTTAGCCATCATGTAAAGACCCCTACCTTGTTCTGGATTAGACCGCGTTATTATTTTCGTTAGACACGGTTTTTCATTCATGTTGAATTGATGTTACACAACAAATGACAGCGTTGTCATTAAATTTTTCAAGAAATTTCTTCATTTTGAAAAAAACTAATATTGCACAGATTGTGAGGATTGTCAGTGAAAAATTGCAATAATCGTCAAATTACAAGGACTAACAGAGATTAGGGATTGTTAGACACATAATAAAAAAGCGACTCAATATTACATCAAGTCGCTTTATCGATTTAACCTTATCGTTCAGGTTATTCGCTATCGTAAGTCTAGATTACTTAACCCCAAGTTCTCTTAAACGCTCTTGCAAATAGCTATCTGCAGTGTAACGCTCTGACAACACAACATCCGGTCTTGGATGTAAGAATAGCGGCAATGAAATACGAGATTTCGTCGACGCTTTGCCCGTAGGGTTAATCACACGGTGAATTGTCGATGGGAAGTAATCACCCGACGCCTCTTGCAGCATGTCACCAATGTTAATAATTAGCGAACCAAAGTCGCATGGTACGTCTAACCAGCTGCCATCTTGTCTTTGCACTTGTAGGCCAGGCTCATTTGCCGCAGGCAATACAGTAAGTAGATTGATATCACCATGAGCTGCGGCGCGAATTGCACCTGGTTCTTCATCGCCTGTCATTGGTGGGTAATGAAGAATACGCAGTAGTGTCTGCTCTGATTCTTTGATCATATCTTTGAGATCAATAGAGAATCTCGCTCTCACATCTGCAGGCGCTTCCGCTTGTACCCAGCTTAGCAACTCTTGAGCAAACTCGCTCGCTAAACGGTAATATTCACGAATCTCTGCTTCTAATTGAGCCGGTACGCGACCTTTTGGATAAACGTGAAAGTACTCTTTAATGTCTTTTACAGTAAAACCTTTCGCAACTTCAGAGACTTCTGGTGGGAAGTAACCATCTTGGGTTTCTTTATTGAAAAGGAATTCGTGTTTTTCTTCTGAATTAAAAAATTCTTGCCAATGTTTGTAGATTGATTCAACCAACTCTTGTGGGATTGGGTGATTTTTTAGTACACCAAAACCCGTGTTTCTTAAAGATTCTACAAATTCTTTCGCAGCATTTGGCGATTGATAGTCTACGGTAGGTAACTGTTGCATAATGGTTCCACCAAAATTATTAGTAATTCATGGTTATTTACTCAATTGCACATTGGAGTAAATAACGCACTTCCCGTGTCATCTCAACACTGCGTACCTAGTAGAAGGTAAGGCGTATGTTATCGGGTCTGTTAACCTAGGGGGTTGTTTTTAAGCAGTAAACTTGTATTTAACTAGCCTCACTAAAAACAGCAACAGCAAAGGCTAAAAAGCCCTTATACGATCGTGTTGTCGATAATTCTTCAAAAAGTGTAGCTAATTACATGGTTAGCAGAATACTTTTTAAAGATTACGTTTTAACAGCGAGCGAGCTTATTGAATTAGGACAAATGATATAAGGACTTATGTCCGCTTTTATGTATAGGACCTGAGACTTTTGATGCAGATCAAGCATTATCGGGGGCATCTATCGGTATTTGGATATCCCACTCCAATCCTTGCGGTGTATTTTTCACGCTAAACTCTCCATTGAGTGCCCCTGAAACCAAGTTGGCAGTTAAATTTGCGCTTAACCCAACATGGCCTGCATTACCTCTTTTTGTTGTAACAAATGGTTTTAATAACTCTTGTGTACTAATTCCTCTAAGCCCTATTCCATTGTCAGTATAATTCACATGTAAATTGTTACCCGAGTGCGTGAAGGTGATAGTCGCAAGGTGATCATGGTCAATCCAGGCATGCGCAATAGAGTTTTCAACTAAGTTGCTCAACACCTCAACCAGAGCTTGTCCATCCACGTAAACCTCAGTTGTTGTGTTACCAACAAACTGGATTTGTACGTCTTGCTTGGAAAAATCTTTTTTCAGTCTTGTTTCTATTTCTTGTAATTTAACGTCAGCACAGCTGCTATCTCGCTCAGACTGAGAGACCGATTTTAATAAGCTGACAAACTTAGCCACTTTTTCTAGATTACGGCTGCACAGCGCACTACTGTCTTTGATCTGTTCAAACCCCGTAACCAACCCATCCTGCGTAAGCGTACCTGCGGTAAGTGCACTTTGTAGCTCTTGCATGACGCCTTCTAAAAAGGTGTTGGACGTAATACTGGTACCAAGCGGGGTATTGATTTCGTGTGCAATCCCCATCACCATTTGGTTTATGGCTTTAGATAGCTGCTGTTTTACCGCTAACTTTTGCGCTTCAATTAACTTAAATTGGGTGTTTACTCTGGCTATGATTTCAGCGGGTTTATAGGGTTTGGTGATGTAATCAACACCACCGACCTCGAATGCCTGTACCAAGCTCTCGCTGTCTTCATAAGCACTCACAAAAATAACCGGAATGGCCGCCGTTGAATTGTCGGACTTAAGCACTTTACATAGCTCAATCCCCGACATATTTGGCATTTTTATATCAGTAATAATTAGTTCAGGCTGATGCTTTTTAACGATACCTAAGGCAATGTCCCCCCCTCGTGCTGCCAATACTTTATATCCTTCCTTTCTTAGTATGAGCTGCAATACTTGGAGGTTTTCCGGCATATCGTCAACAATTAAAATGTCTGACATGTAATGTTACTCAAGTCCTTAAGATAGACACTTTTTACAGCATAGCTTGAGAAATTGTATATCGCGACTATGTTTATATATAAATTTTCACGCGTAAATAATAACTTATGTCCTCAAAAGCATTACTAAGTTGGATCGCACTTTTCGCCTTGATGGCAGCCCTAGGAAGCGCAACGCTTATCTACTACTCAACAACCACTCATAGCACACTCGCGACCGACGTTAATACCGCTTATCACAACCACCTCTCACTTGAGATGTATAGCAAAGATAAAAACGCCCAATGGCTCGATGACATCAAATCTGCACCAAGTCACTCATTGCCACTACCGCTACAACAAATTTATGAAGCTCAAGCAAGATTAAAATCTCGATTTTTAGCAAACATGGTTGAACAAGCCGATTTACCTCAAAGTTATCAAAACGCCATCTCGCAACTGCCTCTCATTGCAAACGCTGAACTCGAAACACGCACCAATCAACAACTTAAAATACTGTTAATTACTGGCCTTGCTTTCGCGGTGTTAACACTATTTTTAGGCTTTTATGTTTGGTTTATGCGCACTAAACATTTCTCCCCGCTCTACCGCATCGTCAATACGCTACGTGCACAAGCGTTAAACGGCTCCCCTCTTTCAGTAGCCCCCACAAACAGCGACGCTGATGTAAAACGGCTCACACAAGCGATCCATGCTGCCACCACCTCTCAAAGCCAAAAGCTGGCGTCAGCCGCAATTATCGAAAACTATAATCGCGAACTAAAATCCATTACCGGCTCCGAACCTATCGTGCGCCACGCACTAGAGTTTATTGCCAATGAGTTCAATGCACCGAGTGTTTGTCTCTATGCCAATTTAGAAGACGACACCTTGTCATTAGTGAAAAGCCATGGAGTGACACCAAGCCACTCAATTATTGCATCCACGATAGCGCTTTGTGCAACAAATAATGAACCACAAGTACAACAAGAACCGTTGTGGCTCAAAGAAGAAGAGGTTGAAGTGAAGTTACAAAGCCGTTATTGCTTTCCACTAGCCATCGGTAATCATGTAGTTTATGTGCTGTTAGTCGGTAGTGCACAGGCATTGATAGACAGCCAATTTGAAGCGCTTGAGTACTTGTGTAAGGACTTAAGCCTCGCGCTTGCTATTAATGAAAATATCGAAAAACAACAAAAGACAGAATCGGCCTTAAGCGAACAACTTGAGCTTACCCACCACATTATCAATGCTATCCCAAACCCTACATACTACCGTTCTACTGACGGTGTATTTATGGGGGTAAACAAGTCCTTTTTGGCACTGTTAGATCAATTTGAAGTAGATGTGATTGGCGCCAAACTAGACGAAATTTTTGATTTAGGAATAGCCAGCCTATTTGAGTCCAAAGCCCACGAAATTATCACCACAACCCAAGAGCAAACCTACGAAGTACTATTGCTTGATGGCCAAGAGCAGGCGCGGGAACTGATTGTATACGAAGCGCCATTTTTTAATGAAAATGGTGCTGTAGCTGGGATTGTTGGCATGTACCTAGATGTTTCGGAGAGGAACCAACTGCAACGTGAGCTAATAGAGGCAAAAGACTTGGCTCAAAACTCGGCAAAAGCGAAAAGCGAATTCCTCGCCAACATGAGCCATGAAATTAGAACCCCAATGAACGCGATTATTGGTATGTCTCATCTCGCACTTGCGACCGAATTAAATGCTAAACAGCACGACTACGTATCAAAAATAGATACTGCGGCAAAGCAATTACTGAGACTGATCAACGATATACTCGATTTTTCAAAAATCGAAGCTGGCAAAATCGAATTAGAATATCAGGCTTTTTCAACAGAAAAGCTACTCGACAGTGTTGCCACCATCGTCAGTGTAAAAGCCCAAGAAAAACAACTAGAGTTAGTCTTTGATTTAGACTCACAAGCGCCCTACTGCGTGATTGGCGATCAATTTAGAATAAGCCAAGTACTCATCAATTTAGCGGGTAACGCGGTTAAATTCACAGAAACTGGCGAGGTTGTTATTCGTGTTGCCCTCGTCAATGTCGAAAAAGGGTTAGCGAAAATTAAGTTTAGCGTCAAAGACTCCGGTATTGGCATGAATAAACGTCAGCAAAAAAACCTATTTCAATCTTTCTCGCAAGCAGACAATTCAATCACCCGAAAATATGGCGGTACTGGGCTTGGCCTCACGATTTCGCAGCAACTGGTCAAGCTTATGGGGGGAGAAATATATGTTGAGAGTGAGGAGAACGTCGGTTCGGAGTTTTATTTCACATTAGAAATGGAAGTCAGTGACGAGCTGAGTCAGGCGAAAATGGCCTCTACCCACTTATCAGAGTTATCAGCAACAATTATTGACGATAACCAACACGCATTGGACGTGTTAAGCGGTATGCTAACAAACTTTGGTATGCAGGTTTGCTCTTATTTAGACCCTCATAAGGCGTTAAATCAATTCGTCCTGACTCAAGATTTACCCGATCTTATTTTCGTCGATTGGCATATGCCGAAATTAGATGGTATCGAGCTGATCACCAAGCTGCAATCGCAAATCGATGTGTCGCAAAGTAAGTTCATTTTAGTCACAGCTTATGGTCGAGAATTAAACCTCAACGATAGCCAAGCCAGTTTAGTCGATGGTGTACTTTTAAAGCCGATTAATCCGTCAAATCTTGTGGACGTTATTCAAAATGCCGTGTTTGACTCACCAGAAATAAGAACCACTATCACCAAAAAAGAACAAACGATTAGTAAACAAGCACTCAATGGCATATCGATTTTGGTTGCGGAGGATCAACCTGTCAACCAGGAAATCGCAGTGGAGATCTTATCTAGCTTCGGAGCTCAAGTGGCGGTCGCTGATAATGGGCAAGAAGCCATTGAGCAAGTTCATAGCAAACATATAGATATTGTTTTAATGGATATGCAAATGCCAGTGATGGATGGCATTACCGCGACGCAAAACCTTCGTATAGAGTTCGATAAAAATACGCTTCCTATACTCGCGATGACCGCCAATGCCATGGAAGAAGACATCCAGACTTGCATCGATGCTGGTATGAATGACCACGTCACCAAACCCATCGACGTAGAGCAACTCGTTAAAAGTATTTTGAAATATGCAAGCGCTGAGACCAGTAACCTTTCAGCAACGCCTGTAGCAAACCAACCAGAAGTCACTACAGAAGGAGAGGAAGTTGATGAGGTCATTGAGTTTGAAGGCATTGATATTGCCGAAGGTATTGCTCGAGCAGCTGGCAACCAAAAGGTTTACTTCGATATCTTAGAAAAGTTCCTATCCCAGCAGATTGAAGAGCTGATCAATTTAAAACAGGCTTTAGCCATTGAGAATTTTGAACTGGCACATAGCATGTTACATGCATTAAAAGGTGCTAGTGCTAATCTTTCGATTGTTAGGCTGACTGAAGAGTTTAAGCACATTGAAGCTTCTCTTAATGTCCGCCCACCTAATGCGAGCGAAATTGACGAGCTGATTAAATACGTCAAATATGCACTGGAACAATGCCAAAAACGTCGTAAAAAAGAAGCGTCTCATCAGGTAAAAAATGTAACGAAAAACAACGAAGAAAAAGGTGGCAATAGTCAATTAGAGGAACTTATCCAGCTTGCGTGTGCGTTAAGAGATTATGATACTCAAGCCACAGAGCTAGTAGACTCAATTTCAGTAAGTAGCTATTTGACTGAACCAGAACTACAGAAATTAAAAACCGCCATCGCCCGCTTTGAGTTCAATGAAGCCTTTATGATGCTAACATCCATAAAGCATGTAGAAGAAGCACCTGAGCTTAATGCAGGAAAAGGCGCTCTGCATTAGTGCCATTGCTATTTTTATCCTAGGGCGAAGTGAAGATTTTAACGTAATAGAAAGGCCACTGAGGTGGCCTTTCTAATTACGTGCTCCAAGAAAACGGTTTTACAGTCCTAACTGATCCATAAAGTCGTCATCTACAACATCTTCTTCCTGCGGCTTCGCTGGCTTTTTCTTCTCAGCCTGACTTGCAATAATGTCATCTGGGTCTACCGACTCCGCAATATCAAAGTCATGTAGCTTAATGAATTCAGTTTTATCCATTGCCAATTCAAGATAGAAAATATTCTGACCTTGCGTGGTAAAGGTAACGCGTCTCGCCTGCGGGCGATCCATCGTTGTGTCTACCGAGATCTGCACCTGTTTGTTGATAGCCATCATCTTAGGTTGGTTTTGCGTGATAGAGGTATGTAGCTGCTCACGTACTTTGTTGGTGAAATCACCAACAATCTGGTTCATCAACTCACCCAAAACGTTGGCAACGTCATCGGACAAATGACTATGCGCAATTTCTTCTTCAGGCATGCCCATGTTGCGCATGTAATCGGTATACACCTCCATTGCTGCTTGCGCGGTAAAATTAGTTACGACTAAACCGGTAAAGCCGCCATCAAACAATACGAAACAGCCGATGTCAGGCCTCATACAGGTACGAGTGATCTTTTGTACCATCGCGGAATAGTTAATTTGGTTGCCGCTTGCCGAAGACAGAACTTCTGTTACTGAGTGGCATAGCGTTGAGAGGATATCTTCTGTGCTAATCACTTTGCTTTTCGCCATTTTTGGTCTCATATTTACTTCTTATTATTAATAGTAGCCAAGCTACTGAATTTATCACTGACTATCCAGCATAAAATGCTAAAATAGCGAGATTATTTTCAAAGAGAGATTTAATGTGACGGGCAAAGACAGTATTTATGCCACTGAGCAAGCAGTAAAAGATTTCACTTTCGACGCCAATGTCGTCGAAGTGTTTCCAGATATGATCCAACGCTCAGTGCCGGGCTACGCGACAATAGTAAGCACAATGGGCAAACTTGCGGGTACTTACGCGCAAAGTAACTCAAACTTATATGACTTAGGCTGCTCTTTAGGCGCGGTCACGCTAAGCATGCGTAGAAATATAGATAAAGAAAACTGTCATATCATTGCCGTGGATAATTCACAGCCTATGGTAGAGCGTTGCCAACTGCATTTAAAAGGCTTTAAATCTGACGTCCCAGTCTCGGTCACTTTAGGTGATATCAATGAAATAGAGATTAGCAATGCATCTGTCGTTGCGATGAACTTCACCCTACAGTTTATCCCACCAGAAAACCGCAAAGCAGTTCTCGAAAAAATATATCAGGGTTTAAAACCTGGTGGCGTACTGCTATTAAGTGAAAAAATCCGCGGTGAAAACGGTACTAAAGACAACTTACTTATCGACCTTCACCACGACTTTAAACGCCACAATGGCTACTCAGAATTAGAGATCAGCCAAAAACGCACCGCGATTGAAAACGTGATGCGCACGGACTCATTAAGTACCCATATGACAAGATTAGAGGATATTGGCTTTAATCAAACTCAAGTGTGGTATCAGTGCTTTAACTTCTGCTCAATGGTAGCAATAAAATAGAGGCAATTATGAATCATTGGTTTACCGACTTTTATGCAACCATTGCGAAAACCCCTTTGAGCCATTGGCTAGAAACGTTGCCTGCGCAGCTTAGCCATTGGCAAAAAGAAGCCCAACATGGCGACTGGCCGAAATGGGAAAAAGTCATTAAAAATCTACCAGAGATCTCAACCACGCATGTTGATATAAAAACCAAGGTTGAGATAGGTACTGGCGAAGACGTCAATGAAGGTCATCAAAAGCAGCTAACACATTTACTAAAACGCATGATGCCATGGCGTAAGGGACCATTTCATTTACATGGCGTCCATATTGATACTGAGTGGCGCAGCGACTGGAAATGGGACCGACTGCTCCCCCATATTAGCGACCTTCACGGCCGTAATGTATTGGATATCGGCTGTGGCTCTGGTTATCACTTGTGGCGTATGCGCGGTGAAGGCGCAGAGCTTGTTGTTGGCATTGATCCTTCCGATCTATTTTTATGCCAATTCCAAACGATTAAACACTTTAACCCCGATCCAAACGTGCATTTACTACCACTAGGTGTAGAGCAACTGCCGGAGTTAAAAGCATTTGATACTGTGTTTTCAATGGGCGTGCTATATCACCGTCGTTCACCAATCGACTTTTTAGCGCAGCTAAAGTCTCAGCTAAGAAAAGGTGGCGAATTAGTGCTAGAAACACTCGTCATTGAGGGCGATGTAAATACAGTATTAGTGCCGACCGACCGCTACGCCAAGATGCGCAATGTATGGTTTATTCCAAGCTGCGACGCATTAACATTATGGCTTGAGCGTGTGGGCTTTAAAGATATCAAAGTGGTAAACAAAGACGTTACATCGTTAGACGAGCAGCGCCAAACCCCTTGGATGGAAACAGAGTCGCTTGCTGATTTCTTAGATCCAAATGACACCAGCAAAACCATTGAAGGCTACCCCGCTCCGCTCCGTGCTATATTTATCGCGAAGGCTTGAGTAATATATTTTCAAACAATAATCGGCTCTAAGTCATTTCAGCTTGATGTTGGCCTACTCTAAAGAATGAGGCCAACATCTAAACTCGCGTTTCGTATTAATAAACGGCAACCGAATTTGAGTATGTCCAAAGAGAGCACCCTACAGAGTTACACGCCCTAACTCTGTATTGATATCTGTTTGCAGACACACTTTTGAAACTAGCTGATGTATCTACATATGCTTTGGGATTAATCCAATCACCACTGTTGACTTTCGCCTCACGGATATAACTACTCGCACCAGAAACAGCCGACCAAGAAATGTTGATGTCATTACCATTTTGCACTGTAGCCGTCACGCTTTTTGGAGCCTGTGGAGCACCATTAATTATTATCTTGTTAGAATAAGTATAATTTGAACACCCATCATTGTTGCACGCTTTTACTCTATATTGGTAACCATCTGCTCTGATATTGTAATAATTAGCAGAAGTTGTTTCATATAATTTTCCATTTTTCCAAGCTAGCTCTGGATTACTCCAATGTTCTGAATCAATTCTAACTTGCCTAATATATCTAAGCGCACCAGGCACACTTGACCACTGAAGATGAACATCATTGCCGTTATTGACAGTAGCAAAGACGCTACTAGGCATAGCGGGTGCGGCAGCATATACTGAAGTGGAAATTGCAGAAACGCAAAATAGAGCTGAACTCAAATATTTTTTATACATGATTAAATCCTTTAAATTTATAATAGTTCAGTGAAAAGCTAAACTACCGACTGAGAAAGAAATTATATATAACAGGGACAAAAAAAACAGCCCTAGGGTTGTTTAGATTAAAATGTGTAACTTACCCATTACACCCAATGTTCATGACTTTTGTCCGTTACCGTAATTCCACCACACAAAAATGTGCGGCGAATACACCGTGATCAGAGGTACTATTTGCTATCAATAAAGCTAACTTGGATGTTGTTTCCCACTTATTGAACTTACAATCTTTTCCCTAAAGCACTCGTGTATTTAGTTAAATTCCTTATCCAACAGTGTTGGATAAGGAATTTTGTTCTAATATTCATTAAGCACTGATTCGGCAACCGGACTGCCCAATAAGTCTGTATGAATAAAGATTATGCGTTTCTTTGGACTAGACTTCACAATGTATATCCATTGACTGCATGTGCTGTTACCCAAACACGCTTTAATTCTATAGATCTTGTTTTCTACCGGTTTAATGGCATAACTTCTACTACTGCCAGGTAAGGTAACTACCGGCTGCCAGTTTAAAGTAGGCAGCTCTTCACAATTCTCTGCACACAAAACACTTTCTATCACAAAGCTGGTTGCACCAGAAACTTGCTCCCATATTAGTTCATCACCTTTGTTTTCTGGTGCGAACACTACAACAACATCACTGGCAGCAGAGTATTCAGACTCACCTAAGTCGTTAATACCTCGCACTCTGAATTGTCGGCTACCATTAGACAGGTTATAAAATGTTACCGATGCTAATGCTTCTCTAAATGGCTGCACGACCCCTGTACCTGCTGATACAAGTGTCCAGTTTCCTGAGCCATATTTCACCTGAACATTATAAGAAGTTGCATATGGTGCTTTTGCCCATGTCACTTCTATATCATTTCCTTTGACCAATATAGTTGGCTTCTCTGGTACTTCTGGCACGCTAGCTTGAACAACAGATTGATTGCTTGGCGCAGAAAAAGACGAACATTGATCGTACAAGTTACACGCTTGCACCGTAAAAACACGCGTACCAGCATTAAGGCCTACTAGCTGTAATGAAACCGTTGACTTATCTTGGCTGACTTGAGACACGGTATTACCAGCAAAATATTTCGCTGGGAAGGCGTTGAATTGTACTTGTGCCTTGTAATAGCTAGCCCATGCTACACGCGGCCAAGTCAGTGTGACTGTATCGGCGACCGTCGTCGCGGCAGGCTTTGATGGCATACCTGGTGTCGGGGTATTAATCACCACACTATTACTGGCGGCCGTGTAGGTACTCATACAACGCAGTGCTGAACATGAAGTAACTCTAAACACTCTCGCACCGTCCAATAAGCCAGTAAATTGGTGCTTAACGACATCCCCCTCAGATGGCTGCGGGACTTTGATGACTTCTTGCCAGTCGCGGTTATTAAATTTAACTTGCAGTGTGTATGAGCTCGCCGAGGAGACTTTCTGCCACGACACTTCAATGTTGTTTTCTTGTTGCTGTGCCTGAATATAGTTTGGTAATGCCAAGGGCAATCTAACATTAATACTAGCAACTGAACTCTCAGCACAACCGACCGAGTTACATGCTTTTACGCGATAGTAGTAGTCATCCTCTGGTAAGTTTTGACGTACCAGCGAGGTTCCTTCTCCTACATATAAATAATCTTCTTGCTGCTCACCAATCAGTTGATATGTAATTGGTTTTGTGCCAGAACGACTCAACCAGTTCACTATATAGTTACCTGTTGTGCTTGATGATGGTACAGTTAAAGTAGGTATTGCAGGTGGTGCAATAACCACGATATTGCTGGCTGGCGTAAATTGTTCTGAGCAGTGGAATGCAGTACACACTGACACCCTAAAAGCCCTAACACCGTCATTTAAATTGTTCAACTGATAGCTAGCTGTCGACCCGCTAGGCTGTGCAACCTCTTTATAATTTTGCCACTCAGTGCTGTTAAACTTAACCTGCAGCATGTAAGACACCGCTGAATCAACTTTTTGCCAAGACACTAGCACGCCTCTACCTTCTTGCTCAGCCTTGATAAAGCTAGGTAAGGTGATAGGTAATCTCACTTTGATACCTTTTATATCTGAGTAATCGCCACATCCAGAGATATTGCACCCTCGCACCTTGTAATAATGGTCCCCTTCACGAATACCCGAACGTGATAGTGTGGTTGCCGATCCTGTATACAAGTTGCCAGATTGACCTTCACCAACTACTTCGTAACGCGCTGGCACACCGCCTTGCGTATCAGCTTGCCACGAAATCTGATAGCTACCCGTCTCACTCAATGTCGGTACTGTGAGTTGTGGTTTTCCTGGTAGTGGAGGTAATTCTACCGTCGTTGAGGTTGTTGGTGAGTAAGCGCTACAACCATATGAGTTACAAGCTCTCACACGGTAGTAGTACGTTCCGTTAGTAAGCGGCCCTCGATTGGACGAAGTGCTCATATTATCTGAAATAGTGCCTGAAGCCCCTTCACCAATCACTTCATATCGTGTCGCTTGCGGGCCCGAGGCTGCAGACCAAGTGACTGTAAAATACCCTGTATCATTTGTATGCGGGCTACTAATACTTGGCGTATTTGGAATTTTTGGCTTAGAAACGGTGGTAGATGTAGTTGGTGAGTAACTACTACATCCTGCCGAATTACACGCACGTACACGATAGTAGTAGGTGCCATCTGCTAGCGGTCCGCGACTTGAAGATGTGCCACCACCTGAATAAACATACCCAGAAAGGTTTTCACCAATTACTTCATAATAATTAGGACTAGCTCCTGAGCCTGCCGACCAACTGACGGTAAAATACCCATTTGAGCTCGTTGATGGACTGCTAATGCTTGGTGTGCCAGGTGGGTATTGTCTAGTTACACGTGTTGATACAACCGAAGAAAAACCACTACAGACTCCATTTTTACAAGCTTTAACACGGTAATAGTAAGTACCACTATCTAGTGGACCACGACTAGAAGAGGTTGCTGGGCCAGAGTAAACACCGCCCGATAAGCCTTCACCTATTACCACATAGCTGTCAGGTGTTTCACCGGAGCCGGCACTCCAGCTAATGCTGTAATAACCTGTCGTGTTGCTTGATGGTGCCCAAATGCTTGGCACACCTGGC
Source organism: Pseudoalteromonas sp. CO348 (assembly GCF_004208845.1). Classification (NCBI taxonomy): domain Bacteria; kingdom Pseudomonadati; phylum Pseudomonadota; class Gammaproteobacteria; order Alteromonadales; family Pseudoalteromonadaceae; genus Pseudoalteromonas; species Pseudoalteromonas sp. CO348. The sequence goes on from NZ_SGPI01000018.1 coordinate 21,576, forward strand.
GCACTGTATGCCTTCAAGCTAAGTCCAAAAGTGAGAAAAATGAAATAAAACACTTTTCTCAAATAAGTAATTCTGTCCATAAAATGTCAAGAGCCTTAATTGTTATTGATTTTTTGGGTGCATTAAAAGCTACGGATTGTACCTTTTCCAATAAAAACCGCAATGATGTATCCTTGCGAATAATGCAGTTGTTACGAGAAATTCTACTAATAAACTGCTTCTGCTTATGGGGGGGTTACAAAGTCGTATTTTCATCTATACCAAAGACTGAGGTCGACCAGCTAAACTGTTTACATTCACCTATGCTTATACTTAACAGCTACCAAGTAACAGCTCTTGGTTTTTAATATCCATGTTAATTTCTCCATAATCTTAAAAGCAGTGAATTATATAAAAAGGTAAAAATCAAAAATTTTTTGGGGACTAATGTAATGTTATTCAGTAAAAATAAGACCACACTTGTATTTGAAGTAAAAATTCGACGCTTTTGTTTTTTTGATAAAAAATAGAGTATCAATTCTTACATCCCACTCACTTTCTGCAATTCAAGAGCTACCTGCATCTTTTGTTAATTTTCAATTGATGTTACGTTAGTTCCTTATTATGATACACCGCCAAATTTACTAACATTATCAATTACAAATAAAAAATAGAAGGCTCATTATTCAAGTCTTTTAATCTGGAATCTTTGCCAACATGAAATCAATCTTTTTATTAAGCCTCTTTTTCATCAGCCTTAAAGCTTTTGCTTTAAACTCACCCCATTTAAGAATAAACCAATCCATAATCGAAAAAGGAGGTGGGGTCGATTTATCTTGGAATGCTCCAAGTGGAGCCACGCACTATAATCTCTGGGTTATCAAACCAGATGGAGTCAGCGCTAATTTCAGAAGCGGCTATACGAGCACTTCATTCCCTCGACGTAATATAAACTTTGTTGGCACACATACTTTCTATATCGAAGCATGTTCTGTATCTCAATGTTCTCGTTCAAACTCAGTTTCGCTTACTGTTGTCGAACCCCCACCTCCGGTGCCAAGTCCCGGTTTCCTTGCAGGGTTAAATGTAAGTAGAACAAATGTAGGTTATGGTGATTCAGTAAGAATTAGCTGGTCTGCTCCATATAATATGAACGGATTCCCTGTATATTATGATGTGTATGTCACTAAACCAGGTGTAGCTGGTAGCCCCTCAGAGAACTTTTTATGGTTCGATAATACAACCGCGACCAGTGCTACTCGGACAAACATCTATCGCAGGGGAACAACCCAAATACAAGTGAGAGCATGTAATCAGTACAATCAATGTGGCCCAATGAGCACTACTTCATTTACTGTAAGCGGAGAATTACCACAACCAAATTTCAGCGTAAGTAATCAGCAAATAAAGCAAGGCGAAAGTGTTTACTTATCTTGGTCAAATCACATCTACTACAATGAGCCCGTCACCTATAGCGTGTATGATGGCGATGTTCGAATAGCAAATGGCAGCGATATTCATTCGCTAAACTATACAATGAACAACCTAGGCTATCGCTACCTATCGATTGCTATGTGCAATAGTTATGGAGAATGTAGTGACCGAACAAAAACCAGAACTCAAATCAAGGTTTTGCCCACAATAGAAACATCTGTCGTAAAAGCCCTAAAACTTGATAAATATGAGATAGAATACGGTGACAGCATAACCGCTTCATGGCAACGCCCCGAAGGCTATACTTCTGACGACCAGCTGGTATACGACATCTATATAACGAAACCCAGCGCAATTGCGACAGAACCAGATGAACACTTTCTTTGGAAAGATAACCTAACTACAAATTATATTACTAGAGGCCCTATTTTTAGGCGAAGTAAAACAAAAATAGAAGTAGTCCCATGCCTTATCACTGGCGAGTGCGGTTTACCAATGTCCGTCACATATGATTTATCTGGAGATTCGCTACCACAGCCAATTCAATTTAAAACCATAGCTGACAAAGGTTATGTTGGATTTCCAGTCAGTTTTGATATTCAGATGCCGACTAACTTCAGTGAGGCTGTTACAAATCAAATTTGGGTCAAATACCCAAACACAAATCAATATAGTCGCTTTGACCCGAGCACAAAGCTTAGCACCAGAGGGCCGCATTTCTTCCAACTGGAAGTTTGTACAGTTAACACCCCCACGATATGTAATAAAAAGCAAGACACCGAGTTCAAATTGGATGTCACTCCATTAGTTGTTGAAAACCTGCGAGTCGATAAGCCTACGATTGAACTTAATCAATACGTTAATATTTCTTGGCAGAAGCCAGCAGGAATAAGTCACGAATTTGTTTATGATGTTTATATCACTAAGCCATCGGCAACAGGGAGTAGTGAAACCGAGACGGTCCTTTGGCACGACAATACGACAGATATATCACTCAATAGAGGACCCAATTATCGTTTAGGTAAAACTATCGTTGAGGTTGTTCCATGTACTGTTGATCAGAAGTGTGGTGAAAAAACACGAGTGGAATATACAGTGAGTGGTGGAAAACTACCGGATCCAGATACTTTTTCTACTGATAAAAATATCTACTATCAAGGACAGTGGCCTACATTCTCTTGGCAACTCCCCGAATTTTATAAAGAGACAATTAGACCCACTTTTTGGGTCAAAAAGCCATCCACATCAGCGCTCGTGAAATACGATGAGGGCACACCATTGAACGGCGTTGGATCTTATACTTTTTATCTCGAACTCTGCGATACACTTCCGACACCCACATGTAGTAATAAGTCTAATTCTTGGGTTACCGTATCAGTTACAGATAGTTTGGCGGCAATAACAGTCGCAGACTTGCAAGTTGACAAATCAACGATCAAGTTTGGTGAATCAGTAAATATTTCTTGGCGAAAGCCTCAGAGTATTACTGCGCCGTTAACTTACAATGTTTATATCTCCAAGCCAAGCACTATAAGTGGAGAACCCGATGAAACATTCTTGTGGCAAAGCAACTTTACTGGTACTCAGTTACAGCGCGGACCCAACTACAGAGTTGGTGGAGCTATTATCGTTGAAGTAGAACCTTGCTTGCAAAACGGCAGCTGTGGCTCAAAAGTATCAACAAGTTATAGAATATACGATTCACAATTGCCAAACGTATCATTTATAAACGTTCCTGAGCACTTTATACTAGAACAAAGCATTTTCCTAAACTGGCAGATCCACGAATTGTTCAAGGAGCATGCTACATATTCATTATATATGCGTGAACCTGGCAGCAATAACTTAAACTTGCTAGGAGAATTTGATTCAAATGTTCAAGCTTTGAGTTACAAATACAATTTAACTAAAGCGGGAATATACAAATTTTATGTACAAGCCTGCCTTACTGGGGAGAATAGGAATATTTGCAGCAACTTAGCTGCCTCTGAGCTCGTATTAACTGTAAAAAATGAACGCTTTGCCATTACCTTAAAAGATAAAGTCGTCAGCTGGAAAGCTATTTCAGGCGCACAAAAAATTGAGTTACAGCGTGCTAAATGCAGTTCCAAAGCAAACTGCAACAGCTCTATTCAGCGAGAGTGGTTAGAAATCCACGGAATTATTGCGACAGCAACAAGTTATACAATTGATGATGCTCTTGATGGTAACTATATTTATCGTGGAAGAACGTGCTTTCTTGAAAACAGTTGTACACAGTGGAGCTACGCCACTGACATGAAAGAGAAAAAAATAATATACATTCATACGGACTTACTTGGTAGCCCTATCGCTGAAACCCAATAAGTTAGAAAAGCCCAGGCTTCCATATTAAAAGGCTTTACTCAAACGCTGGGGGTAACCGATTCGAAAAGAGCTGGCCCCCAATTTTTTGACATGACTTTACGTGATTGTTCTGTTTTTATAGTAACCAAAAGTATGGAAACGAATTATGGCTAGAAAATGTAGAAACCACTCTCCTGAATTTAAAGCTAAAGGGACATTGGCTGCTAGCGGTGATAACACCGTCCCTGATTTAGCAGGAGGGTATAACATTCATGCAAATCAAATCTCCACATAGCAAAAGAACTGTTTGTAATTTGCAGCAATGACTTTTGCTTATGAGAGCCTGTTAGGTAAAGGCAATTCCGAATAAATAGATAAGCTTTAAGCCAAAATCAGTCAATTTGACTGAGCTAACTCAGATAAGAGTTGTTTACCAACAAACTTAAGTGAGCAATTGGCTGAGCAAGGTATCAATTTTAAATCAGATCAGCAAAGTAACAGTAGCATCACCCATTTCATCTTGGGACATAGCCGAGTATCAAAATAACTCGGCTTAAATTCCAATGCAGCTCTGCAGTAAGTACAAGTAAGTTAATTTTATTGCCTATGGCGCTATTTTTTAACTATTGGCTACTCTCAGCAACCGGATTACCCAATAGATCGGTATGAATAAAAACAACTCCCTTAGATTGAATAGGTTTTTCTTTTACGCTTACCTCATTTGAGTAGCTCCAACCAGAGCATCCGTCATTATTACAAGCCTTAGCTCGGTAACTATACAAGCCTGGTTCTAGGATATCGTTGGTTGCAATATTAATTGTATATACTTTGCGATTGCTCCATTTTCCATTGTCCACCCTAGCCTCAAGTACATAGCTTAATGCTCCTTGCACTATCGACCAAGTAACCTCAATATCATTTTCACCCTTGAGCACCGCCGTTACCTTCTCTGGATTCGGCGGCAAACTAATAATAGTGACAATCTCTGAGTAGCTCCAACTTGAACAACCGTGGGTATTACATGCTTTAAGTCTATATCGATACTTGTTTGGAGAAAGATCCTTGAATATATCCTGAGTGTCCAAATACTCTTTAGGTGTGGACCAAGAGCTGTCGTTAATCTTCACTTCTCGAATATAATATGCCGCTCTATCTACACTTGACCAAGATAGATAAATATCATTCTCATTCTTAATTACAGCGGTTACATGAGAAGGAGCATTGGCTGAAATTATCACACTAACAGTATTAGAGTAAGCCCAATTCGAGCAACCCCGATTATTGCATGCCCTTACACGGTATTGGTATTGATTCGGCACTGCATCTGTAAATGAAGCAAAAGTGCCTGAATATTTTCTTGGATTGATCCATGCCCCTGAATTAACACGGGCCTCTCGGATATAATAGTCCGCGCCAAAAGCAGTCGACCAGCTCACTTCCACAACATCCAAGTTTTTAATTGTTGCTGATACACTCGAAGGCACTAGTGGTATAGCTAACACAGTCACTGTATTTGAATACTTCCAATCAGAACAACCACTAGTATTACAAGACTTAACTCGATATCGATATTGATTCGGGAGGGCGTTGGAAAATGAAACCGAGGTCCCCGTATATTCATACGGATGTATCCAATTACCGTTACCAACTTGCGCTTCTCGAACATAGTAACTGGCACCACTAACTTTGGACCATGATATGTTGACATCATTTCCATTTTGAATTTCGGCTATTACTTGAGATGGAACTGAGGGAGGCCTAACCACATTAATAATATTAGAGTAGGTCCACTTCGAGCAACCTAGATAGTTACATGCTTTTACGCGGTATTGATATTTATTCAGCTCAGCATTATTAAAGGAAACAAAAGTGCCTGAATACTTTCTTGGGTTAATCCATGCCTCTGAATTAACACTAGCTTCCCGAATATAATAGTCCGCACCGAGAACTTTCGACCAGCGGATCTCCAGATCATCTAAATTTTTAATTATTGCTGATACACTTTCAGGTGCTGTTGGGGAATCAAAAACCGTTATTGTATTTGAATACTGCCAGCCAGAACAACTACTAGAATCACAAGCCTTAACTCGATATTGATATTGACCCGGGCGGGCGTTGGAAAATGAAACCGAGGTGCTTACATACTCGTTTGGGTTTATCCAAGAACCGGTTCCAACTTTAGCTTCGCGGATATATTTAGCTGCACCACTAACACTCCCCCACCGAATAGTAATATAATTGTTGTTACTTACACTCGCGACTACATTTTTAGGTGTTGATGGTGCTGCACTAGTATACACCGAAAACAGGGCTGCAAAAAGAAACACACCCCAAGCTAATACACCTTTTATCATGAAATATCCTTTGAATTACTTTCGACTGTCATTTCAAATCCATACAGAAAAAATGATATATAACACATCACTCAACCTTTATAGACTAGAAATTATATATCTCGTTATTATATATTTTTTTGTAAAACTCAGCCACCCTAATTTAATATAATAAGAGTGATACTCATCGAAAAATGGCTGAAGTAGTCAAACCTGAATATTGACTTTTTGATGCATAGGCTAGCCGAACCAAATCAGCATAAACTGAGAAGAAATAAAGTGAATGTCTTTTTATTGTTCTTCTGTTCCAGGTAGAGTGGATCTGGTGGTTCAATCAACCGGACTATGCAGTTGCATATTCCGGTCGACCGTAACCACTACGCATTTTTATTTGAACCACCAATAATTTTGTCTGAACCAAGCGGATGATGAGAATGGAACAGTCGTTAAAACTGAACAGCTCTAAACATCAAAATGAGAGGTGTAACCAACTAACATTAAAGGGAAAGATTTTATAGTGGTTTATAATTTCGTTATAAAGACATGAAAATAAATCAGCACCTCCTTGAAAACACGTGTTTTTGCGCGTAAAAATAGCGAGCATTATCCGTAGTGCCTAGTCATAAAAACGCTTTTTCATTATTATTAATAAATATCCTAAATTTTTATAGTTGAGCATTCAATTCTTATTGCGAGAAGAATATAAACATTGGGAGAAAGCGTCGCTTTTTCTATTTAAGCAGACTAACTTTCGACTTTCTTGATAATATTCACAAGAAAAAACGTTCATTCTAAGTCAGGCGCTCTAACAGTAAAAGTACCAACTCACGCTGGAAGTATTGAAATTCATCAGGGATATACAGTGGATATTAGCTGTGCAAAGAAAAAGAATGTTCACTGCTATTTCAAAATTAATGACTCTTAGCTCAAGTATAACAAAGCCTCATAATAGCGAGGCAATATAAATTACAAAAGGATTTACACAAAATCAAATTAAAGTAGGTGCCACTTATCTTTTACCTTGCTAATCTCATCGTTCACTCCTTGAACTTAGAATTTGAAATGATTTTGAAGAACTAAAAGCTTAGACAAGCCACCCCAACATGCAAATTGGAGTGGGTGTCCACGTTAAATTCCACGACAAGCTGATTTGCCGCTTCCTTGCTAATCCCATCGTTCACTCCTTGAACTCAGAATTTGAAATGATTTTAAAGAAACTAAAGCTTAGACAAAGCACTCAAGGTTTCAAGTTTGAGTGCCTGTCCATTTAGTTCTGTTCAGCGAAATTCAGCTAAATTTTTCCCATCTCTTTTTTGTATAAAAAATATAAAATTACACTCCCTATAACGTTCAGAAACAGCAAGGTTCCAATAGCAACAAAAAAGTTCTTTTTAAGCTTAATACAAACGAATAAAGGAACTACAAGCAGCACCACAAAAACAGCACTGATCAAAAAACCAACGATAGGATGTACAGTTGAACTTGCTGGCTCTAAAGATGAAACAACTAAAAAAGTTGCTAATAAAGTAAATTGCAACACAATTAAGAGAAGCCAAAATACTTTCATTTTTCTTAACTCCATATTTAAATCTCTCACTTCAACTTATCCAAATCCACTTCGACTGAAACTTTTACAAAAGCGGCTGTAACTTCTGCCTTAACTTTATTACCCTCAGCTGCCATTGAGCTATTACCATTGTTAACTTGTGCTGCTAATTTTGGCCCTTCAACAACTTGTGAAGTAACTCGAGAAACCCCTGAACTACTATCTGAAGTTTCTTCAACCTTAACAACTTGAGCTTTTGCTTCGAATGCTGCGGATTCAGCTTTGGCAGCAACCTCAATTGAAGTAACGTTTTCAGGCCCATTATCTCCATTTCTTACCTGCATCGACAACTCCCCACCAACACTAACTGTAGCATGAGGTGTTTTGACTCCAATACGCGCGCCTATCGCTGGCCCAGCACTTACAGTAGTTGCATTTCTCAGTGCCCTGTTTTGCTGAGGGGTAATCATTAGCCCTTGTGGATTATAAGAATTCATACCTGTCGGATCAGTATACTTATATGGGTTATTATTCGCATATGTGTAACGGTTGAATCCATGAATACCATTTGGAGTATTGAAGTGTCCAACCGTATCAACCGGATCATTCGAGTAAAACCGCCCGATAACTGGATCATAGTATCGTGCCTGCATATAACTTAGACCAAGCTCTTTATCAAACTTATGGCCGGTATAGCCTACATCATCTTTTGGCGTTTCCAACGTTTCACCAAACGGACGGTAGTGTTGACGACTATCAGCTTCCGACGTTGGTTTTACGTCGCCGTATTTGGCAATTAGCTTTTTGCCCAGGTAAATATAGTTAACGCCATCACCCGTTATGGTGTTGCCCTTTTCGCGATACAGCAAAGTGCCATCTTGCGAGTATAAGCTATAACTCGTTCCGTTTTGCTCTACTTGCTTAACGCGGCGATTATGTCCGTCATATAAATAGGTGTTATTTTTCGCTGAAGTAAGCTGGTTTGCTAAGTTAAAGTTAAGCTGGTAAGCACCGTTATTAATGATATTACCGCGCGTATCATAACCTAAGTTTGCATATTTGCCGTTGGTGCCTGATCCTTTAACGCTAGATAGACGGTTTGTCGTTCTGTTGTATGTGTAGGTCAGGTTTCTATCTTTACTTGTGTACGACTCGATATTTCCTAGCGCATCATATTTAATACTACTATTACCAATGGCCGTACCACCTGTGACCGAGGTCAATCTATGTAGACCATCGTAACTAAGGTTAGTTAAATTATAAGTAGGTTGTACCCCATCCAAGATAGCTGTGACATTACCCCCTTTATCAAAGCTATAGTCTAACTTAACGATATTTTTAGTATCTCGGCTGTCTTGGATCACATCAGGCAGTAGGCTAGTTTGGTTAAGGGTTAAGCTATGTGTAGCTCCATTGCCATAAGTAAAGCCCTTTAACATCCCATTCGCGTAGTAACTGGCACCTGTAGCAAATGTGAGTTCGACGTCATCTGTGCCTGCTTTATAGGTCACGGCGCGTGTCGGCTCACCATACCCATTTGGATTAAAGTACACTGTTGTGCCGTCAGGATAGGCCAAGTGGCTACGTTGCTGTAATGCGTTATAACCATAATCAATTTCTAAAGGGAGTTGACTTTTGATTAGAAGCTGCTCTACCTCTAGTAAGTTTTGGTTGTTATACACATAGCTATGCGTGACATCACCTGCAGTCAACCCTGTCACATTACCATTATTATCACGGGTATAGGTAACTGAAGGTGTATTACTGTTTTCAGGGTAGTTAATCTTATATAGGTCACCAACGTTATCGTAAACATACTCAATTGCATCAGCTGGTTTTGTTGCGACACAATCAGTATCTGTAACCCCTTCTTTTTTCCAAATCATTTGCCCTAGAGCATTATATCCAAATATTGTGTTACCCACATCTGGGCGTGTTATTACACAAAGGTTTTGGTTACTATCATAAACTCGCTTTTCTACAGCTGAAACCGCCGTTCCATCACTACTAGACCCTGATTGTGTAATAGCTTCCACTTTCCCAAATAGGTTAACGGCTATACTTGTATCTACCTCTTCGGGAGAGTCAATAAAGGTGGCAACTTCATATTCTGGAGCCCCAAATGCACGGTATGTTGTTGTGGTAACGTTCGAGAGTGGATCCGTCACTTTAATTTTATTGCCAGCGAGGTATTCATACTTAGTTTCACCAAGGCCCGATACACTTACTGTTTTTGTGCGGCCTAATGCATCATAAGTCGTGCTGCTCCCTTTTGACTCAGTACTATCAGTGCTAACAAATGAAGCAAAAGTCTGACGATTTTGATAGTCATACTCAAAGTTTTGATATCGAACACTGGTTGTTGCATCTGCATTTGCAGTGTCATCTATAGTTTTAGTCTGGGTGAGTCTCAGTAAATTGTCGTAGGTTTCTACTGTTTCAATAAGAGGTGCTGCTTCAGTGCAATTACTGTATTGATTTAACGTACAACGCTTGATGGTACGGGTATTGTTTACATCATCCCATACAAATTTTGAGTCTAACCACTCACCAGCTAAATTAACTGATGTGATACGGCCTACACTATCATATCCATAAGTCGTTTTGTTCCCATTAAAATCTTCGATACTTTCAACCCAACCATCATCGTTGATTGCTTTATGCAAACTGGTAGCGCCAGTGCCATATCGATTGGATACAGTAATATGCTGAGGTGTATTCCACTTATACTGTTCAAAAGTCATAAACCTCAATTTATCATTAAGCATTGATGCCTGATACAAGACATTCTTTTCGTTACCTGTGGAGTGATAGGTATTAAATGTCTTTTTTAGTTGACCATGTACATATATTTTTTCTGGCATTTGCACTGATTTAACACCGTTGAACGCTTTATATGTGACATTTGCTGCTATATGATCAGCACCATTTTCAATTGCAGAACTATGGATCTGTATCTTTCCTTGCTGACTTAAGTGGTGAGCTTTAAGATCATTAAAATAGGTTAGTTTTGTATGTCTTTCAGAGCCGCCACTACTTTTTTCAATTATATAACTGGGTTTATTATATTCATCAAAATATTTAATGTTTGACTCATAAGTATATGATGATAAAGCACCAGAACCATCGTCATCAAAGTAAGTGTAAGCCTTTTTTTTACTTAGCAGCTTTATGTCAGAAGTATAATTAATCCTAACAGGAGCAAATGGCACTCTTGAATTAGGAATATATGGATACATATAGTCAAATCCATAACTAGATGTGTACTTATATCCATAGTCAACCGACATAAATTTCACACCATCATTTTTATAAGTCACCTCTGAGAGTAGATTGTTATAGGTCGAGCCATAACGCATATCATATATATATGACTTCTTACTACCATCTGGAAAATATATAGTACTTACTCTTTTTTCTTCATCTGATGGTGATTTATCCCTATTATCTTTAAAATCAGTGGCCTTTATAAAACTAGAAGTGCCATTTTCATACGTATATTTCCATACGTATGATTCACCCGAGTCTAGAGTAATAGATTTGCCGACCAAACTGTTAGTGTATGTGGCGCGAGGGAGCCACACACGCTCAACGCCACCATGTCCATCGTGAACATTGTGAAACATATTAATTTCTGGCACACCAGACTGAGCTAAGCAGTTCGTTGATTTCCAGAATGATCCCACTGTTCCATTGGGGTGCGTTATTTTAATGTATAAATCACTATCAATAAATTTATTAAATGGCACATTTATAGAGAGAGCGCATGTATTAGATCTAAAACTGCTTTCATTACTTTGATTTCTCTTCCAAGATGAGTAACGAGACCAGTTCGGCATTTCAATTTCCCAGAACAATTCATTTGGGAGTGTAATTTTTGAAAGACTCTTTTTGTTATAATATATCCCCTCATTCTTATCACTATAACTATAGAACCACACCCTCTCATTAAAATCTATACTACTAATAAAACCATCAGTCCACGTCACATTTACAACCTGGCCGTCAGATGTTGATATTTTTGAAATATTACCATCTGCATATTCAAAATTAATATAATTTCCAAATTTATCCTCTACTTTAGACGGCAACATAAATATATTAAATTTATTATAGTAAAGGCTGATTGGTGTAGTATCACCACCTTCTGGTGGTTGAGGTATTTGACAATCCCAAGTGCATCGTTCTGGAGCACCTTCATTACCACTATATGCCGCATAGCGTTGATATGGATCTTGAATTGTCTTTTCAATATCTAAGGTGTAAGTAATCCCTTGATCAGTCGTGACTTTAAAGCCTTCTCGCTTAGTTGTATTGTTTTGAATACATTCAATCTTGTGATTGCCTGTAGTCACCCGATCAAACTTGCCTCGCTCAGACTCAAGTAAAATATAAGATGGCTCATTCGGCAATGATAAGGTATCTCCCGCCCAATATTGCGCGTGATTAACTTCATAACTATTGCCTTCATATGAAAATCCAACATCAGGCTTTCCAATACCACCACTACATGCCTTACCTTCAACCCAATCATGGCCACCATGAGACTTATAATCTGGTCGAACTGCTTTTGATGAAAAAATCTCTACGTAACTAGATCTGATGTGAGGAAGTTTCAAGCTCCAATCTGCAAAATCTTGTGTTTGTGCAGCTAAAGAGTCAGTATCCGAGTGCGTGCGCTCAATGGCAAATGTTAGTCCTCCGTTAACGGTAATCACTAAATCACGTTGAGAAAAATTAAGACCTCCAGTAGCGTAATCGACGGTGTCTCCCATCAAGTCCGTGGTCAGCGTCTCAACATCTGTACTGTTAGATGTGAAATCTTTATAGTTATATCCATAATCAGGAAGCTGTGAAGAGCTATGAGCGCTTACACTTGCAAATGCAATCGCTAGCCCACTTAAGAAAATAAAGTACTTACTTTGAATCATAAAAACTAATATACCTTTTCAATTATCCAAAAACACATGTTAATTATCTATATAAATCGAAATATCACAGTCCTAATTTTTTATTTCACTCTCTGCCACCGGACTCCCTAATAAATCTGTATGTATAAAGATGAGTTTTTTGGCACTTGGAAGAAATACCTTTTCCGCAAAGGAAGTATACTGTTGATTAAAAACAGCCTTGGCACAAAGTTTTGGTTTAGTGCTATTGGTATCAATGACGATGGCCGCAATATACTTCTCCCATGTCACGCTAGCCGCGTTGCAACTCGTTGCTTTTTCAACAATGGCATAACTCAATTCGGCGTCCGTGATAGGATGACTTATTGTCATTGATGTTTCGCCCTGAAGTATTACAGGATTAACTAACTTGTTTGATACAACCAAATCAGCGGTCAAATACTCTGAAGGATTGGCAGGAAAGCGTTGAGTCTTGGCTTCGTCAACAAAGCACTCCCATTGTGTTGGATAACTTCTAGATTCAACAAACTGATGCCTGCCGTTATCACCTTTAGGGCCCCGCCAATTCTCTTCTGGTACACCCTCTTTTATAGCTCTGCAGGAATGTACACCTTCAATATCCCAATAGAATGTACCCACTTCACCTAAATCAAAGCGTGTTTTAGACCATTCAAAGCGCTTTTCAACCGGGACTACATCCATTCCATACACAACAAATTGTTGACTTGTACCGCATCCTGTACCTTCAGGGTTACAAGCGACTACCTCATAGATATTTTTACCTACACGAGAAACAGTTACTAGCGCGCTCCTAGCAGAGCTTCGTTGAACCTCTTTTCCATCTGCAAATACCACGTAAACCACTCCTGGAACTTCTCCTCCCGCAGAACCCCAGGTGAGCTGTACCTGTGAGCCAACTTTTGCTGAGCTAGCAGAGCCAGCGAAGTCACTTACAGAGCCGGGCGTGGTATAAAAGAATATAGGGAGTGCTTGTGAGCGAGGCGCGCAACCTCCTTGATTACATGCCTCTACGCTATAAAATCGGCGACCATAGTTGTTATGGCTAATACTCTTGCTACTACCACTACCTTGGTACACTAGAACATCGTCTTCGTAGAGTCGATATCTATCCGCACCTGTTACCGTATTCCAGCGAACCGCTATTGGCTGATTAACAGGCTGATAACCGACATCGAAGGTAACTTGAGGTGAAGTACTTGGAGGATCAATCGTGCCTATTACAGAGTGGCGCTTGGATGTACCGCACCCCGCTCCTTGTGGGTTACAAGCTACCACCTCGAAGTTATTGTTACCCACTAAGGTGACATCAACTGATGCAGTCATGGCTGAGCTTCGCTGCACTTCTCTTCCATTTGCAATTACCGCGTAAACCACTCCAGGAACTTCCCCTCCTGCATGGCCCCAATTTAACTGTACCTTTGCTCCGACTTTTGCAGTATTAACTGAGCCTGTTAAGTTGCTTACAGCGCCTGGCGTAGTATAAAAGAATATAGGAAGTGCTTGTGAGCGAGGCGCGCAGCCTCCTTGGTTACACGCTTCAACACTATAAAATCGACGACCATAGTTATTATGGTTAATACTCTTGTTACTTTCACTACCTTGGTACACTAGAACATCGTCTTCGTATAGTCGATATCTATCCGCTCCAGTTATCGTTCCCCATCGAACCGTTATTGGCTGATTAACAGGCTGGTAGCCGGCATTAAAGCTAACTTGAGGTGAAGAACTAGGTGGATCCATTGTACCTATTACCGTGTGGCGTTTGGATGTACCACACCCAGTCCCTTGAGGATTACAAGCTACTACCTCATAGTTATTGTTACCCACTAAGGTGACATCAACTGATGCACTCATCGCTGAGCTTCGCTGCACTTCTCTTCCGTTTGCAATTACCGCGTAAACCACTCCAGGAACTTCCCCTCCTGCATGGCCCCAATTTAACTGTACCTTTGCTCCGACTTTTGCAGTATTAACTGAGCCCGTTAGGTTGCTTACAGCGCCCGGTGTAGTATAGAAAAAAACTGGAATTGCCTGTGATCTAGACGCACAACCTCCTTGATTGCACGCTTCAACGCTATAGTAGCGATGCCCATAATTGCTCAGCTTTACGACAGTGCTTCTACCACTGCCACCATAGATATAGGTTCCGTCTTGATATAATCGATAAGAAGTAGCGCCAGACACTGCCCCCCAACTAATAGTAAGAGATTGATTTACCGGTTGGTAACTCGCAGCAGGACTCGCCACTGGTGAATATGACGGCCTAGGAGGAAGTGGCTCTCGAACGACCCTTGTTGCTCTTAAATCTACACGATTCCCTTGGTAGTCCTCACAAAACCAATGCGTCGTGTGCGCTCCTGCACTCGTGTATCGGTGCGGTCCTGAACGCCCAGAGGTAGCCCTCGGACTCGTATTTCCACTACTATGCGGATATGCCTGACAATACTTTGCCCCTTCAACATTCCAATAGAAAGTCGTGCTTTCACCAACATCAATGACAGAAGGCGACCAGCTAAACTGCTTTACACTCATTTGCGCTTTTACTTGGAAGCTTCCGAGCAACAGTACTAGCGCTAGCTTTTTGATATCCATTCTAATTTGTCCGCAATTTTAAAAGCGAAGAATTGTATAGAAAATAGGGAATAAATAAAAGTCTCAATGATAACAAACGTAACAACAGTTAAGCCTAATGAAGCCATTTAGGGATCTTGGAGGCTAAACCCAAGCGCTTACAAACGTGTCGCGAATTGACAGCGAACACCTACCCAAACGCTGAACAGGGCAAATTTACTCAGCTGGCCATAATTAACGTGGGGAATATTAAACCAGACAGCTAGAAAGGTAATAATGAGTCAATGCTCAACTCATTAATAAAAATAGAACAGGAGCCATATATGGCTCCTAATCATCGCGAATATTAACCCAATAGTTCACCTAACTGTTTGCTTACCGCATCAACAGCTTGTGTACCATCTAGTTTGTGATATTGCGTGTTACCAGCATCCGCTTCCGTACTATAGTAGTCTACTAGTGGTTTAGTTTGCTCATGGTAAATCGCTAGACGTTTACGGACTGTCTCTTCAGTGTCGTCATCACGAATGATTAGGTCTTCACCCGTTACGTCATCTTTGCCTTCTACTTTAGGCGGGTTATAAACGATGTGGTAAACACGACCAGAACCTGGGTGTACACGACGACCGCTCATACGCTCAACGATGATCTCATCTGCTACGTCAAATTCGATAACATGGTCAACTTTGATGCCATTTTCTTTCATTGCATCTGCTTGTGGAATTGTGCGTGGGAAGCCATCAAGCAAGAAGCCATTTGCACAATCTTCTTTTGCGATACGCTCTTTTACCAAGCCGATAATGATTTCATCAGATACTAGTTGACCTGCATCCATGACATTTTTCGCTTCAAGACCCAACGGAGTCCCTTCTTTGATAGCAGCACGTAACATGTCGCCTGTAGAGATCTGAGGGATCCCATATTTGTCCATTAGAAATTGAGCTTGAGTACCTTTACCTGCACCCGGCGCGCCTAGCAAGATGATGCGCATAATTGAATCCTCGTTTGGAGTTATTGGTGTTTGTGTGGTGAATTTTTCCATATACGGTGCCGATCCTCAAGGAACTTATACTAATTGATAAGGAAGAATGGCAATTTTTCCGTCAAAAACAAAAAAGCTCCGCTATCTGCAGAGCTTTTGGTCAGAAATTAATCCTGATTATAAAAATGCACCTAGTGCTTTAACTTGGTCTAGCATGCGGCAAGAGAAGCCCCATTCGTTATCATACCAAGCCATCACTTTTACCAGCTTTCCATCTACTTTGGTTTGTGTTGAGTCAAACACTGAAGAAGCCGGGTTGTGGTTGAAATCGATAGAAACCAAAGGTAATTCATTGTACTCAAGGATTGCACTCATCGCGCCCTCAGCAGCCGCTTTGATTGCTGCATTCACTTCTTCTTTTGAAGTGTCACGCTTGGCAACAAACGTTAAATCAACCAGTGATACGTTGATGGTTGGCACACGAACCGCCATACCGTCTAGTTTGCCAGCAAGTTCAGGAAGCACTAACCCAACCGCCTTTGCCGCGCCTGTTTTCGTCGGGATCATCGACTGAGTGGCACTACGCGCACGATATAAATCAGGGTGGTAAACGTCTGATAGATTCTGATCGTTGGTGTAGGCATGAATGGTTGTCATGCTACCTTGCTCAATACCAATAGTATCATTCAATACTTTTGCAATAGGCGCAAGACAGTTTGTGGTGCAAGATGCGTTAGAGATAATGGTTGATTCAGCATTTAGCACTTCGCTGTTAACACCATGAACAACCGTGGCATCCATATCTGTGCCCGGCGCAGATACAATCACTTTTTTCGCACCGGCTTCAATGTGTTTAGCCGCAGCTTCGCGAGACGTGAACAACCCAGTACATTCAAGCACGATATCAACGTTTAGTGCTTTCCAAGGAAGATTTGCAGGGTCACGCTCTTGCGTTAGCGTGATTTCGTCACCACCGATGACGAGTGTGTTGTCGTTAAGAACAACTTGTTCTTGAAAGCGACCATGTACAGAGTCAAATTGGGTCAAATGCGCGTTTACGTTCGCAGGCGCGAGATCGTTGATGGCAACGACTTTGATGTCTTTATTCTGACCTGACTCGTACAGTGCACGAAGTACGTTACGACCGATACGTCCATAGCCATTAATTGCGATATTAATCATGATAACTGTCCCCTAATCTATTTTACTTCACTTGCTTGTTTCGCAAGCGCTTCAATGGCTTGCCAGTCTTTGTTTGCGATAAGTGCTTTATCAAGCATCCAAGTACCGCCCACACATACCACATTGTCGAGTGCAAGATACTTAGGTGCAGTTGCCAACGAAATACCACCCGTTGGACAGAATTTAACTTGTGGAATTGGTCCACCAATGGATTTAAGCATTGGTGCACCACCTGCAGCTTCTGCTGGGAAAAACTTTAAGAATTCAAAACCGTGACTTGCAAGCTTCATCACTTCGCTTGGCGTTGCAGCACCTGGAAGAAATGGAATACTTGACGACTTAGCCAGTTCCAATAATTCGTCATTAACACCTGGACTTACCATGAAGTCAGCGCCGGCTTCTACAGAGGCATTAAAGGTTGCCTTATCCACTACCGTACCAGTACCAACATAGGCGTCTGGTAAGGCCGCTTTAATGTCTTTTACCGCTTGCGCTGCCACCGGTGTACGAAGTGTCACTTCAAGTGCTTTTAAGCCACCATTAAACAATGCCGTAGCAAGCGGCACCGCGTCTTCTAGGTTATCAATAACGATAACCGGAACCACTGGTGCTGCTGACAATATCTCTTTAATACTCATGCTCACCCTCATTCCCACTGTTATTATTCTTCGATGCCAAATGAGCATGCGCCTTGATCTGCACTGCTCACTACGTGTCTAAATCCTGAGAATAGCTCTCGACCCGTACCAAATGTTTGCGATTGCGGTGAAAGCTGTAATTCGCGCTGTGCCATTTCTTCATCAGAAACATGTAGCACTAATTCGCCTTTTGGTGCATTTAAGGTGATCAAATCACCTTCGTGTACTTTTGCAATTGCACCACCTTCAACCGCTTCCGGCGCAAGGTGGATCGCCGCAGGTACTTTACCCGAAGCGCCAGACATACGACCATCAGTCACAATCGCCACTTTAAAACCTTGGTCTTGTAATGTAGCCATGACAGGTGTCAGTTTATGTAACTCAGGCATACCTTTCGCTTTAGGGCCTTGCTCTTTGATCACGGCAATAAAGTCTTGGTTAAGCTTGCCAGCAGTAAAGGCTTCTTGTAATTCGCTTTGAGAGCTGAATACTTTCGCCGGTGCAGTCACCGTTTGGTGCTGCTCTTGTACCGCAGACACTTTAATCACCGCTTTACCCAAATTACCATTAAGTAGTTGCAAGCCGCCTTGCTTGTTAAATGGATTTGCTACTGGGCGAAGTACTTCTTCATCCAGTGAATTCTCAGGTACTGGTACCCACTTCACTTTGGCAGGACCTTGATTATCGCTGATGATCACATTGTTGTTGATATCCAGTAGCGGTTCCATCGTGTAAGCATCAAGTCCTTCACCCACAATCGTTTTTACGTCATTGTGTAAGAAGCCGCCATCTCTTAATTCACGCATTAAGAAGCCCATACCACCAGCCGCTTGGAAGTGGTTTACATCGGCATGACCATTTGGATAAATACGCGTTAATAACGGCACTACTTCAGACAAATCCGCCATGTCTTTCCAAGTGATTTGAACGCCTGCCGCTTTTGCCATTGCAACTAAGTGAATGGCATGATTGGTAGAACCACCGGTAGACAAAAGGCCGACCAAGCCATTGATCACGGTTTTTTCACTCACGATATCCGCAAGTGCATTGCCGCTTTTACCGTCAAGTAGCTGAGTTAGCATGGTTTCAACCGCACTCGCCGTTAAGCCATCTCTTAATTCAGTGTATGGGTTGATAAACGAGCTACCAGGTAAATGAAGACCCATGATCTCCATTAACATCTGGTTCGAGTTCGCCGTACCGTAGAAAGTACAAGTACCTGCACTGTGGTATGAAGCACTCTCAGCTTCCAGTAACTCTTCGCGGCTGACTAAGCCTTGTGCAAACTTTTGACGAATACGTGCCTTTTCTTTGTTCGGGATCCCTGATTGCATTGGACCTGCAGGTAAAAAGAAAATGGGCAAATGGCCAAAAGACAAAGCACCGATTAATAGTCCTGGGACAATTTTGTCGCATACACCAAGACAGAAAACCCCATCGAAGACATCGTGTGATAACGCCACCGCTGTTGACATGGCAATGACGTCACGAGAGAACAAAGACAGTTCCATGCCATCTCGGCCTTGGGTAACCCCGTCACACATAGCAGGTACACCACCCGCTACTTGCGCAGTCGCGTCAAACTTGTTTGCCACTGCTTTAATTAAATCTGGATATTCTTTATAAGGTTCGTGCGCAGACAACATGTCATTGTACGAATTGATAATTGCTAGGTTTGGTTGCTCGTCTTCTTTTAGGCGAGCCTTATCACTGCTTGAGCAAGCAGCCATTACGTGTGCTAGGTTTCCACAGCCCAGGCCCGCTCGTACGCGCGTTTGTTTTTTTGCTTGTTGGATTCGAGCTAAATAGGCTTGACGTGTTGCTTTGCTTCGCTCAATGACGCGTTCGGTGACTTCCTGAATTCGTGGATGCAACATATTACTGACTCTCTAGTGTTAGAGGAAAAAGGCTCTGCACGATTACCAGCATTCGTGGTAATCCTTGTACAGAGCTGCTTTGATTTACCCGTTCAAAGGTACGCTATCAGGTTGTCTCTCACCCCAACCTGACACCGGTGTCACTATATTTACGCATAAAGCTGACACCGGTGTCAACCCTTCTTATAAATTTAGTCTAACTTTTTAAAATGACCAAATTATAACCGCTTAAAACTTTGCCGATATCTACGGTATTAAAATCATTACCTAACTGATTTTATTAGTAATTATTATGACAAAAAGCATAATATTAATGATTGAGCGAAATCATTATTTGGTAGGGAGTTTACAATGAGCCTTAACTTGGCAACGTGACCTTCAATCACTGGGTCAGCGAGCCTGATTATCGCGACATAAATCTGCGCATTTATCTAGTCCGCAACGTTTCCCTAGTAGCTGCGAAAATAAAAAGCCCAACGGCTAAGCGTTGGGCTTTGGGGCAAGTATAAAAATTGAAAAAGTTATGAATTCGAGCGCGCTTTCGTCGACTCTCGAGTGATGAGTTTAGCTTCTAAAACTTGCTGAAACGGTGCTTCTTGCGGTTGAGATATATGCTTAATCAGCTCTTCTACCGCTATCCGAGTCATTTCTTCCACAGGTTGTGCTATCGTCGTCAAACCCGGCCAAATATGCCTTGCGATAGGTGCGTTATCAAACCCAGCAATAGATAACTGCTCGGGCACTTTGATCTCTCGCTGTGTAGCAAGTTTTAACACAGCTGCAGCCATGTAGTCATTTGATGCAAATACAGCCGTTGGTCTTGGCTCTAAGTCCAATATGGCTTTTGCACTGTCTGCACCTGAGTGATAACTAAAGTTACCTTCTGCAACTAACCGCTCTCGATATTCAATACCATGCTTTGCCAGTGCTTTTTGGTAACCAGAAAAACGATTTTCTGTGGCACTGTGATCAGGGTGACCTTTAATAAAGGCAATTTCGGTATGACCTAAATTAATCAAGTGCTCAGTTAACTCAAAAGCGCCCTGCTCGTCATTACTGCGAATTGAAATTGAGTCATCGCCTTCAATGGCAGAAGCAACGCGTGCATAAGGAATATTGCGCTGCTTTAAAAAAGCAATAAGCTCATTGGAGTCTGAAAACGGCGGAGTAAGCACAATACCGTCAAGTCTCGATGTGGTAAGCAGCTGATCAACATTGTCGATAAGGTCTTGGCCGCGCAACTCACAAGGATGTATCAATAAATTGTAACTATGTTTCTGACACGCTTCCAGCGCACCACTTTGCACTCGCGTGATATAGCTTTTTGATGGGTTGTCGTATAAACAACCGATGATAAAGCTACGATTTTGTGCCAAACCGCGTGCGATAGGGTTAGGCTTATAATTCAGCTCTTCAAAGACCTTCAGGACTTTTTCCCGCGTTGCTGGACTAACATTTGGCTCGTTATTTAATACCCGAGATACTGTCTTTTTAGACACTCCGGCATATTCGGCAACGCTATTAATAGTTACTTTTTTCATCGATTTTCCCTTAAGCCCGGCGTCGCTCATGAATACATGCTGCTGCGCCAATCAGTGGGATATTATCTTGTACCACCAAAGTAACTGGAATTTGGCTCGTGTACTGTGACATCATGCCTTTTTCGGTAAAACGTTCAACAAAGCTACTTGCTTGTAATCGCGCTTTCATCCGCGGCAAGATCCCACCACCTATATAAACACCACCTAAGGCACCAAAAGTCAGTGCTAAATCGCCAGCCACACTACCCATCCAGTCACAAAAGTGACTCAATGTTGCGTCGCACACTTTACATTCTTTCGCAAGCGCACTGATCTGCGCCGCATTAAGATCTTTAGCTTGCTCACCACGCACTTCTGCCATGGCTTTGTAGAGTCTCGCAATACCTGGGCCCGAAAACACCGTCTCGACTGAGACATGTTGAATACTCGCGCGCAGTACCGTTAACAGCTCTTTGTCTAAGGCGGTAACCGGTGCAAGCGAGATATGTCCCGCTTCACAGCTCATCACCGCGCTGCCGTTAATATCTCTAGCAAGACAAGCAGCACCAAATCCAGTGCCAGGACCCATTACGCCGATATTTGCACCTAATTCAGGCTGGCCTTGCTTAATCACTAGGTTTTTCTCTAGTGCTAAGTAGGGCGCCGCATAGGCAAAGGCAGCAAAGTCGTTGATCACGGCAAGTTCGGTAAAATCGAACTGGGCTTTGATGTCTTCGGAATTAAAATGCCAACCTAAATTAGTTAAATGAACTTGCTGAGATTTGATAGGACCGGCAACCGCGAGACAGGCTCGGCTTGGCTGCGCAACAGGTAGCTCAGTTAAATATTTTTGGATAGCGGATTCAAAAGACTGGAATTCAGCACTAGGAAAAGTGGCTTGATGCGTAATTACAAAATGGTTAGTTCGCGTATCAAAATCTGACACGATTGCAAATCTGGCGTTTGTTCCCCCGATGTCGGCAACGACAATCGGCTCAAACGGCACGGATGAATGGCTTGTTGTCTGGCTCATATTATTATCTCTTTATCACTGCGATTATGCTTGGGCTAACATCAGGGCTGCCAGCACACGTCCTGCAATTTACTGTCTCAACTCGCCAAAATTTGCACGCCTTGGCTTTTGCTCTTACCTGTTATTCTGTTAATTTGGTAAAAAAATGCTGCCCTTGGCATAGGGCAGCCAAATACGTTTTGACAACAAAATGATAAAACATCGACATTATGACACCGGTGTCAGACTGTATCAATAAAAATTTGCAAATTCGGTGAAATTGGTTGAAAAAAAAATTGAATGGCTGACAATGTCACTGTCTTAAGCGTTGAGAAGAACATGAAAGGTAAAGCAACTTCATTTGATATCGCCCATTATGCTGGCGTTTCGCAATCTACGGTGTCGCGCGCCCTAAGAAATAGCCCTTTGGTTAACGAAGAAACTCGTCGTCGCGTTCATGAGATTGCTAAAAAGCTTAACTATAAGGTCGATAAAAACGCGAGTAATCTGCGCACTCAGCAAAGCAGTACATTGGCTTTGCTGTTATTTGAAGATCCCACAGAAGACGAGTCACAAATTAATCCTTTCTTTTTAAGCATGCTTGGCAGTATTACCCGAGCGTGCGCAAAAGAAGGCTATGACCTTTTAGTATCGTTCCAATCGACGAGCAGTGATTGGCATGCCGATTACGAGGACAGCCATCGTGCTGACGGGTTAATTTTACTAGGCTATGGTGATTACATCGATTACCAGTCAAAGTTACAAACTCTACTCGACAACCACACAAAGTTTGTTTGTTGGGGGGCAACGGTTGATAACCGTCCAGACCTAACTGTGAGCTGCGACAATTACGGTGGTGGTGTATTGGCTGCAAAGCATTTAATCGATATGGTCAGAACAGATTGTGCGTTTATTGGCGATGCTTCGGATCACAGCCCAGAATTTTTTGCGCGCTTTAAAGGCTTTAGAGACACCCTTAAAGCAAAAGGTATTGAGGTGAGCGACCGTAAGATGGCAAATGCGATTTCCACAGAAGACTCTGGGTATCATGCAACTCGCTCCTTAATCGCCAACAATGTTAAATTTAACGCGCTTTTCGCAGCTAGCGATCTCATTGCTATTGGCGCGATTAAGGCGCTTCAAGAAGCAGGCGTTCGCGTCCCTCATGATGTACATGTCGTTGGCTTTGATAACATTGCCGCGGCGGGTTATGTTTCTCCCTCTTTAACTACTGTGCAGCAAAACACCACATTGGCAGGACAAATGCTGGTCGATAACTTACTTACGCTTATCCGAGGTGAAGCAGTAGCCTCTACTCTCTTGCCGCCCAAACTTATTATTAGACAATCTTCGCGATAGCTAGGGCCTGTTTGACCTTTGCTGTTTGCTGCAAAAACAAACTTGAAAGATAAACAGGCCCTAGATCTTCAGCGGAATCGAATAAAAAATGCCGAACTCATCTTCGGCATTTTTTATGTGTTTACTTACTGCTTGTTATTTCAGTTTACTTTCTACGATTGGGTAGTGATCCCACACTTGTTTTTCATTAAGAGAGCGTACTAACTTTACGTATTCAGCATGTGTCCAAGCCAAAGGCGTCGCCGAGTTGGTTCCTTCGCCAAGTTGATAACCAAAGGTATTTTTACCCACACCATCCCATACTTGCTCTGGTAACATCATGCCTTCATTAGCAAAGTGCTCCATCCCCTTCACATAGGTATTTTGTATTTTGCTCTGTTCATCCGCACTTAACTCACCATCAAGCAGCGCCAGCGCAATATCATAGTGACCACGCTCTCCGGTAAAGAAAGGCCACACTCGACCGCGTTGACCATCGGTATTCTGACCATTTTCGGCATAATTGATACCACGCTTCTCGTCTTCACCATAACCGTCGTTACCGTAACGGCGGTACCCCGGATAACTATTAACATCACCATCAAATTTAAAGCTATATTTTACTCTTAAGTTTTCAGCTATCGACTCATCATCGTATTCAGGCATGGTAGCCACAATGCTCGGGGCATCAGCCCCTCTAACCCCGTAACGCACAAGTTCCAAGAAGCCACCGTCGATGATCTGCTTCTTATCCATTCCGCTGCGGCCATTATTGGCATTTAAGGTCGTACTGGAATTAGGATCTTCATCTTGTCCAATACGGAAGAAATATTGACCGTCACTGTGTTTGCTTTGCAGATTACCTTTGGTTGTGAACATGAATGACTCAACATCACGATTGTACTGCTGCGCCGTCGCAAGGAATTTCTCTTGTCCTGCTTTATCACCGACCAATTTAGCAATGTCGCTCGCCGTCACCAGGCCTGCAATGATTGCCGCGGTAGTCGATGGTGAATAGCCATTTTGCTCTTCCCAACGCTCTTGTTGCGTCGCAGGCGGTGTGATTTGCGTGTCATTCCACAAGATTTTAGCCAGTCCTCCTTCAACTAAGAAATTAGCCGCAGGCTTTAACATCTTATTGTACCAATAAACCAGTCTATCATCGCTTAGCACACCCGCTTGCCACAGTTTCCATGCCAGCATAATCGGCATTGCAGTTTGGTCAAGTTGTACACCAACCCACTCAAGCTCGCCATCTACATGCGTTTTTTGTAAGAACCAGCCAGTATCACCGTGGTTACCCGGTGTTTTATCCGTAACCTGCACTTTTTCTAGATACTCAAAAGCAGTGAGTGCTGTTTGTGTATCTCCCATCGCCAAAAATGCCATTGCTACTTGATAAAAATCACGCACCCATACTGCTTTATAACCGGTATGGCCTTGCTCTGCTGGCACTGTGTCACCCCACGGATTTGACAACGATGCTATCAGCGCGCCGGCATGGGTTTTATCTTCTTGCGCCTTAAGCACAAGCGCACTGGTGTAAAGTAACTTGCCGTTGTCTGCGGTATTTGCCGTCATGGACTTTAGCGGCACTAAACTGTCGAGATAATCTTGCCAGCCCGTCGCTTCGCCTTGGCCATTATAATCAGCCAGTACTTTATCGTAACCTTTGGCTAATGTGGCAGCCCCCTCAGCAAAGCTCTGCTGCTGAGAATGACCAAAACTCAAGGTAAGATCAAAGGTGCTGCTGCCCTTTACTTGCCCTAAGTTTGCCAACCAATTAACGTTGCCACTCTCTTTACCTGTAGACGCATACGCTTGGGCTATATGTCCTGTAGACTCAAGTGCCGCTAAATTATCGCTGGTGCCAGTAAAACCAACAGATGCTTCAACAAAGCCAGTTTTGCTCTGCAAAGAGAGATAGTTCTTACCTTCCCATGCTAACAGACCTTGTTCTGTCACTTTCGCAAAATCGTTTAAGCCATTGTTATTCACGTATGGATTAACGTTCACAAAAGTCTGTACATCTTTGAGATCAGTATCTACTTTTGCTCTAACAAACAAGGTTTGACCATCAGGGTCGGTAAAAATGTGCTTTTCAAGGGTAAAGCGACCTTGTTTATCTTTGCTTAAAATTTTGTAAGCCAACGATAACGGTCGTCCACTGGCATCTTTATAAAGATAGTCAATCGTGACATCAAGGGCGTCAGTATCAGATTCTTTCACTGCAAAGCCGTCACCCACGATGATAAATTGTATGTCTTTGATCTGCGCTTGGTGAATAAGTCCAAACATGGTCTCTGTGATCATCCCTTTTGCAACAGAAAACCATACCTTTGAAACTGCTTTAGTAGCCGTAGAATCGCTGTACTTGCCGTCTTCGTAGGCTTCATACGATGTACCTATCCCCGTTTTTCCAGAGTATGACCAATAAGGTTTAACGCCAGGTGCACCTGGTGCCGTCAGGGTTTCACTGCCAGATTGCTGTGATCCGCAACCCATGAGGCCAGCACTTACCAAGGCTAGTGCGATTGTTGATAGTTTAATCATCTCGTTCTCCTTATTGAGCCTTTATCGTGACTCTTGAAACAGCTAATGCAGCGAGTAAAAATGACACGCCTCCGATGACAAGTGCGAATATCGGTTGGTTATCAAAACCATGACGCAGAATTAGACCTAGAATACTGGCGGCGAGTAATTGTGGGATCACGATAAAAAAGTTAAAGATCCCCATAAATACACCCATTTTGTTGCTTGGCAAAGCGTTACTTAACATCGCGTAAGGTAATGACAAAATAGATGCCCAAGCAAAGCCAATGCCCACCATTGGCAACCAAAGTAATGTGGGATCACCAATAAATTTGAAGCTAATTAAAGACACTGCACCAAAAAACAAGTTAGCTGCATGTGCCCCTTTGAGGCCGATGCGCTTAACCATGAATGGGATCACCATCGCAGCAATAGCAGCAAAGCCATTGTAGGCTGCAAATAACACCCCGACCCAATCAGCACCGTCGTTATAAAGCTTGCTCGTTACATCTGACGTACCATAGTGATGGCTCGTCACCGCTGAGGTGGTGTAGATCCACATGGCAAATAGCGAAAACCAGCTAAAAAATTGCACCACAGCAAGCTGCTGCATGGTCTTTGGCATCGTAAATAAGTCAAAAATAACATGATAAAAACCATTACTTACAGTCTGTTTTTGCTGCATCACATGCGCAATGACAAATACAATTGCAAAAGCGATAAGCAGCCCACTAAGCAAATAAAGCTCTTTTTCAAGGCCAAGAAGTGCAACGGCAAGCAACACAATAACGCCAATGAAACCGCTCACCACACTGCCTTTTAAAAAGTTCACAGTTAGGTCTGACAGTGTTGCGCTTTGCGTATTCGTTTGCGCTTGTTCAAAAGCAGCGAGTTGCTCAGGGCTATATTCTTTCGTTTTTAGAATCGTCCACAATACGGAGATGAACAAAATAGCTCCCCCCCAGTAAAATGCGTATTTTACCGAGTCAGGGATTTGTCCTGCAGGAGCTGTGTTACTCACCTCAAACCAATTGGTCATCATCCAAGGCAGCGCAGACGCGACCACGGCACCAACACCAATGAAAAAGCTCTGCATCGCATACCCTGTTGCACGTTGCTTTTCATTCAGATTATCACCTACTAATGCTCTAAACGGCTCCATCGTGACGTTAATTGACGCATCCATGATCCACAGCATACCCGCCGCAATCCAAAGCGTTGGAGAATTGGGCATGATGAAAAGCGATAGCGTGGTGAGAATAGCCCCCCACAAGAAAAATGGTCTTCTACGTCCAAGTCTTCCCCATGTCCTATCACTCCAGTAGCCGATAATTGGCTGCACGATTAAACCCGTTAAGGGCGCTGCAACCCACAAAATAGGGATATCATCGACCTTGGCACCAAGGGTTTGAAAAATACGACTCACGTTGCCGTTTTGTAGTGCAAAACCAAATTGGATCCCAAGAAACCCAAAGCACATATTCCATATCTGCCAAAAACTGAGTTGTGGTTTTTGTTGTTCTTGTTGCATAGGTTACTTCTCTAATTGATAAACCACGCTGGCAAGCGGTGCTAGCGTAATCGTTGCGTTGGCGTGCTCGCCATCAGTCGTTGGTTGTAAATGTAAAGTCGGGTGTGACTCTAAAATATCGTTATAAACACCATGCCACTCTTTAGGCAGATTGACGGTGACTATTTGTTCTTGTTCTGCATTAAAGTTGCTCACGACCAACAGCTTTTGTTGACCTAATTTACGGCCAAATGCCATGACTGTTTCAGCATTGCTTGACATCTCAGCGCTCAGAGCGACTTGCTGGTATTCACCAGCCGCAATCGCCGGCTGCTTTGCAAGATTGAGTAATTTGACGTAGTAATTACGAAGTGCCTTTTGCTCATTTGAAAGTAGCGCGCCATCAAATTCCCCGTTATTCATCCATTTTTGATGTTCGGGTACACCAATATAGTCAAAGATACTGGTTCTGCTTGGACTGCCGAACCCCGCCTGCTCAGAGCCGTCTTCCCCTAATGTTTGTCCAAAATAGATCATCGATGGCGCTGTGCTTATCAGGTGACTAACCACCATTGCGGGTTTACCTTTTAGCGGATCGCCTACAAATTCAGGGCTTGCGATACGCTGCTCATCATGGTTTTCTAAAAAGTGCAACATATGGGGGGCAATATCGGCTACCGATTGATGCATATCCAACACCGCTTGGGCACTACCTTTGCCTTGCATTAACGCCTTCAAGGTGTCGTAGAAACCCACTTTGTCGTAAAGGTAATCCATCTTCCCTTGCTTGATATACGGGCGATATAAAGTGGGGTTATAAACTTCAGCAAGCAAGAAAGCTTCAGGATTTTTTGTTTTAATCGACGAGTTTAAGAAGCTCCAAAACTCTACTGGCACCATTTCCGCCATATCGTAACGGAAACCGTCTACGCCCTTTTCTAACCAAAAGTGGGTAATGGCTTGAAATTTGTACCAACTATCTGGCAATTGCTTGTGTTGCCAAAATTCAAAATGTGCACGGTAATCCTGCTGAGCATAATCGTCAGGCAAGCGGTCGAAATCGTAGCTACCGTCAGGCTTCACCCCGTAATTCACTTTGACGGTTTCATACCAATCATTAATATCAGGCTTTGCCGCACGAGCTCCGTTACCGGTCCACTTTGCTGGATTTTCTGCAAATTTGCCATCCGCCAATGGATGAGATCCACCACCTAACACCTGATAGCCTTCACTCGTTGGTACGGTAAATTCCTCACCAACCACGTAATAAAAGTTATTGTCCCGAGCATATGCAACTTGCGTGTCGTCATTCGCGCCAAAATCGACAGTTCCTTTAGGCGCACCGAGTGACTCATAGTTACGAGCGACATGGTTTGGCACAATATCAATGATCACTTTTAAGCCGGCGTCATGTGTGCGTTTGATTAAGGCTTCAAATTCAGCCAGTCGTGCAGAAGGATCGTTAGCAAGATCAGGGTTAACGTTGTAGTAATCTTTTATTGCATAAGGTGAACCCGCTCTGCCTTTTACAACATCAGGATCATCTTGGCTGATCCCATACTTGCTATAATCCGTCACTACAGCGTGATGGAGCACGCCGGTATACCAAACATGGGTCACACCCATCGCCTTAATTTGTTGTAATGCCGTAGGAGTAAAATCAGAAAACTTGCCTACGCCGTTTTCCTCTAGCGTTCCCCAAGGTTTGTTCACCGCTTTGGTGTTGCCAAAGAGCCTTGTGAAGACTTGATAAACAACGGGTTTGCTCACTGGTGCCACTTCCGATTGCAATGTCATTTGTTCGGTTTTTTTATCAACTGGCTTGGGGCCACAGCCGCTTAAACTTACTGCACCACCCAAAAGCGCTGACACAGCCAATAGTAGAGATTTATTTTTCATAGTGTTGTCATAATGCTGTTTTAAAAGAGTCTACTTGCGTATCCAAGTGCATTGAACCATCTGCATACGTATTCAGACTTTAATTCATCTCACCTTAATGCTGCAGTAACAGCAACGTCGTACTCATTGGTGCTACATCAATAGTGTCTTGTAATCTCATCATCTGGCCAGTCAATAAGTCTTTTCCTTGCGATACCGATTTTAAAAACTCACCAAATCGGCTTAATACTACGCTTTGCTTTTGCTTACTCTTATTCAACAGCACCAATACTTGCTGCTCATCTTGAATACGTGCATAGGCATAGATCCCATCGAAAGGACTAAAATGAACAAGCTTCCCCTTGTGCAGCACTGGATTTGCCTTCCTAAGTTGCAACAACTGACGCAAGTGTGCTTGCATTTCTTGTTGAGACTTATTGAGGCCTAGTCCTGTTTTAGCGTCTTGCTTATGTTCAGGAAAACCGCCTGGAAAATCGATACGAATATCACCATGGTCATCCGATGGGGTATTATCAAGCAAGACTTCTGTGCCGTAGTAAATTTGCGGAATACCTCGAGTCGTTAATAGCAGCGACATTGCCAATTTGGTTTTATTCAAATCTTGCTTTAATTGACTATAAACTCGGCTCATGTCGTGGTTATCAGCAAATATTAAGAGGTTATCTGGGTCTGGATACTGAAAATCATTGGCGATGGATTGATAAACTTTTATCCAACCTGTGTTCCAACTCTCTTCTTCATTCAACGCTTGAATAAGTGCTTCTTGCAATGAAAAGTCCATCACGCTTGGTAAACTCGACATATAGCCATCGCGATTTTGTTTGCCACGCTGCCAATAACTCGCAATAGCAGAATTTGGCGTCCACTCTTCACCCACTATATTGAAATTTGGATATTCCTCCATGATCCGTTCAGTCCACTCAGATAAAAAGGCCTTATCAGAATAGGAATAGGTATCGACTCGAATACCACTTAGCCCAGCATACTCAATCCACCAAATAGCATTTTGAATAAGATAATTAGACATATGTCGTTGCCGTTGGTTTAAATCCGGCATACTTGGTACAAACCAGCCTTCCACAAACTGCTTTTTGTCATATTCACTTGCGTGGGGGTCTTGCACTGTTTGCCGAGCGTGGGTTGTACTACTAAACTCCCCACCAAAGTTTATCCAGTCCAATGTTGGCTTGTCCTTTATCCACCAGTGTTCACTGCCACTGTGGTTGAGTACCATATCCATGATTATGCCAATGTTACGGCTTTTAGCCTCATCAACTAAGGTCTTGTAGAGGGCGTTATTACCCATTCTAGGATCAATACGATAAAAATCTGTCATGGCATAACCATGATAGGAGTAGCTTGGCATATTATTTTCGCGTACCGGAGTCATCCATATTTGACTGAAACCCATATCAGCAAGATAATCGAGATGATCGATCACACCCTGAATATCACCTCCGTGACGACCGCCTCGAAAGTTAGGCTGTGCTTTTTCAATCATTGCAGGCACAGAGTCATTGCTAAGATCACCATTAGCAAAACGATCAGGGTTTAGTAAATAGACGACATCTTCACTTGAAAAGCCGACACGCTCTCGACTCCCATCTACTCGTGCTTGTAACTCATAATTAAATGAGAGATTGAGGTCTTGATTCTTTAGTGTTAGAACACCAGGTTTTGCATCCTCACCAATATTCAGTGTGACAAAAGCGTAATTTGGACTATCACCGAAACTAACGCTCGACAAGCTTACATCGGCATAAGGCACTAATTGCCATGTTGTACCTTGTATATTGTCACCTTTAAGCAATAGCTCTACTTTCTGGTGTTTCATACCAACCCACCAGTTTTGCGGCTCTACTTTCAAATCAATGGCACTAGCTTGATTTACATAAAACCCAAATGCCATGAGAGTTGTTACTGTTATTTTTTTTATTCGATTCATGTTAAATAGCTTCTTAAAAAAGCGCGATGTGTCGGTAGCTCGTGCGCTATGTTTTGATAAATTTGCTTAAGGCTAGAGAACAGCTCTTGTCGCTGTGTGTCCGTTAATTGGTCTGCCAACGGGTGGCATTTTCTGGCTTGTATGCCCTGCCCAATTAACACTTGCTGCCAAGCAGCTTCTGTGAACAAGTCCTCTTCATCACGAGCTAATTGGCCCGTTTGCTCAAACAGTTCGAGCTTGTTTTGCAGTCGCGATGGAATTTCCATTTGTCTACACCAACGCCAAAAGTCACTATCACTGCGCGTAGTTGCCTTGTAATGTAGAATAATAAA
This sequence comes from Pseudoalteromonas sp. CO348, assembly GCF_004208845.1. Lineage (NCBI taxonomy): Bacteria > Pseudomonadati > Pseudomonadota > Gammaproteobacteria > Alteromonadales > Pseudoalteromonadaceae > Pseudoalteromonas > Pseudoalteromonas sp. CO348. Next base: position 53,462 of record NZ_SGPI01000018.1, read on the forward strand.
ATCACGAATTTGCTCCATTTCTCGAGTAAAGCTAGCGTTGCTTGCAGCAATTTGAACATCGTCAAAGCCGGTCTTAGGAAAGTGTTTAATTAACCTAACAATTGAAGTTTGAATAAGATGAATACTGGTTGATTCAAGTGGCTCAAGAAAACCACTCGACAGCCCAATTGCAAACACATTTTTATGCCACTGCTTTCTTCGCATTCCTGTTTTAAAGCGGATGAGCTTTGGCTTTGCCAGAGGCTCTCCTTGCAAATTTGCCTCTAGTGCTGTTAGTGCGGCTTGGTCATCCGTAAAACGACTAGAAAAGACAAAACCGTTACCAACACGATTTTGCAAAGGGATTTGCCACTGCCAACCAATAGCATGAGCAATTGATCGAGTATAAGGCGCAATATCATCGCTTGAGAGCGTAGTTGGGAGCGCGTAAGCACTATCTGCAGCTAACCAATGAGACCAGTCGTCATAGCCAACGTTTAATGCTCCATCAATCAGCAATGCATTCAGCCCACTGCAATCAACAAATAGATCTCCTGAAACCTGTTGGGAATCATCAAGGCATAGTGTTGTGACATACCCCGTATTTGGGCATAAACTTACTGATTCCACTTTTGCGTCGATATGTACCACTCCACGGCTAAGTGATAACGACTTTAGAAATTCGCCATAAAGATTCGCATCAAAGTGGTAAGCATAAGAAACACCAGCAAGTGAGGTATTGGGAATTTTCGTAAGCGGTGCAAACTTATTTGCTTTAGCGACTTGATAGTTAAGAGAGAAATCCCAAAAACTGCTCGATTCACCCAATTGCTGCGACTTCAACCAAAAGTGATAAAAGTCGCAAAACGGAAAAGGCTTACCTATTTGTCCAAAGGCATGCATATAACTATTATTCGCTCGTCCCCATCCTTCGAATTGTATTCCAAGTTTAATGGTCGCATTGGTTTTACGCATAAACTCACGCTCGTCAATACCAAGCGCACGGTTAAAATCAACCAAAGGAGGAATACTTGCTTCACCAACACCAACAGCTCCGATCTTGGTAGAATCAACAACCGTAATTTTGACAATATCACTCATCACTTTAGACAGCAGCGCCGCACTTAACCACCCCGCAGTACCGCCTCCCAAAATTACGACATTTTTTATTTCACTTGATGCCACAATTGTTTACCCCTTAAATACGCAAAAGCCCTTGCAAAAATAGACAAGGGCTTTGTAGCTATAAGCTCTAATTAGAACTTATAGCTTAGACCAAGAATATAGGTGCGACCATAATCTTGGTAATCACGTACTTGTAGAGCATTATCGCCAGAAAGTGCAGTAAATGGCTCTTCAGTGATATTTTGAACTTGGAAGTTAACGGTTAATCCCTCTAGGCTATCGAAGCCTCCATCAGCAAAGTCATAGCCGATTTGCGCATCCCAAATGGTTTCACCAAGAATGTCTACTTGTACTGTATCAAAACCTAAACCATAAACATCGCCTTTAAAGTCACTACGCTTACGCATACTGGTTCTGAATTGGAAACCATAGTTTTCGTAGTAAAGTGTAAAGCTTTGGATTGTTTTCGATAAACCAGGTAACTCATAGTCATTACCATTTTGGTCTTGAATATCTGAGTCAACGCCGGTATGACTTGCGATTAAACCAAAACCTTCTAAGCTATTGTGGAATAAGTTGAATGGTAGTGTTACAGCAAGTTCATAACCTGTGAGATCACCGCCACCGCCGTTAACTTTACCACTGCCAGATCCCATGCTGTTTGGTGGTACAACACCCGTAGCAGGATCTGCTACACCCGTTAAATCGACTTCATAGTTACCATCAAAAATCCATTGCGTGATATCTTTGTAGAATACAGCCGCAGAAAAATAACCTTCAGGGCTAAAGTAATTTTCGTAGGTCAAGTCAAAACCAGTTGCCTCTTTTGGCTCCAATAACGGATTGCCACCAGATACACTCCAGTAGTTACCATTATCATCAGGTTGTTGGTTGTAAGTAGCACTAAATGAAGCGTTCATCTCATCTAGACGGGCACGAGAAATAGTTTTTGCATAACCAAAGCGCACTGTTTGCTCATCATCAATTTTAAGCGACAAGTTTAGGCTCGGTAATAGATGGGAATAATCGTGCTCTGCATCCGTAGGAGATGTTACAACTTTTCCATCAATAGTATCAAATGCGTTGCCTTTAGAGCTTTGCTCAGTTCTTATGTAGCGTAATCCAGCGTTGCCCGTGAGCGGCATTCCATCAAGCTCATAGTCGATACCAACCTGAACATAGGCTGCTATCACCTCTTCTTCAACCTGCCACGATTTGGTAGCATGGCTTGAATTGGTTAAGCTTTCAGCAAGCAAACCAAACATACCATCAGCAACCATCGATCGTGAGTCATATGCAATCATATTACCCATGCCGATGAAGTCTAAATTAGCAGTGCCTAATCTATATTCTTCAGGAACCGTCATCATGCCTGGATTATCAGGGTATGAGAAACTCCCAATAGTCATAAAGTAACCTTCAGACTGTTTCGTCTTCTCTCGATTACGATAAGACATGCCATATTCAATTGACTTAATAAAGCTACTATCAATTGATTGCTTTGCAGCCAATTTCAATGACGTCAGTTCATCTTCAACTGTCGGCGCGTTAATAAATCCATCTTGTAATTGGTTTTCGTAGTCAGTTCCCACAACACCATATTTTTCATTTAGTGCTGAACTCCAACCCCATGATAACGGACCACCGATTTTAATCAGATCATAATCACTGTAATCAAGCTGATGAGAAAATACCGCGCCCGTATTGCCAGAAGTAAATGCGTAACCTAAGTTATCTGCAACACCTCGAGCATCGCCTCGACCTGTCCCTGAGTAACTTTCTAAACTCCAAATCTTACGATCTACATTTGAGTGACTGGCATCAAACTCAAGTTGGATTGTGTCTGTTAAATCGTAAGCAGCATTAAAACCAAAAGAGGTTAATTCTGCATCTCGGTCTTCATAGTCATTGCGCACAACGACACGCTGGCCTTGGGTCACCGCACTAGTAACAAAACCAGACTCTGGGTCAACGGTAGCACCGGCTGCAGAGATTGTCCCTTGACCCCAAGCAAATGGAATTTCTATACCACGGAGAATCTTTTCATCTTTAAAGTCGACGTATAGTGCGTCAAATACCATCGACAGCCTGTCGGTCGGTGCAGCTTCCACCACTAACATTGCTGAATCGCGTTCTAATGTTGACGAACGAACGAAGGGCTTAGCACCGCCTAAAATAGAATAGGTATTACCATCCCTACCTTTAAATTCAGGATATCCCCACGCATTCCAGCGTTTTTCTTGGTTTGGAGATGTCATAGTAGTCAGTGCAAATGCAACCCCTATTTTATCGTCTGCAAACTTATCAATAAAAGAGAAAGTGCCACGTAAACCATCGTCATTGCCATCTGGATTTAATTTATCAAACCCTGTTTTTTCATAGCCAAGGTTTACTTGCACAACACGCTCATCAATGCTCAAGGGCTTCACAGTTTGCATGTCTATTACACCCGCGATCCCTTCGGCTTCCAAACTTGCACTTGGCGTTTTATAAACAGTTACGCCACTCATAATTTCCGATGGATATAAGTCAAATTCAACGCCTCGGTTATCACCGATAGAGACTTGCTCACGACCATTAAACGTCGTAGCACTTTCATTTTCACCGAAACCACGTATTGAAACTTTACTTGCACGGCCATCAAGTCGTTGTGCTGTCAAACCTGGCAGTCGAGCGATTGACTCTGCAATTGATGAATCTGGTAATTTACCGATATCTTCAGCTGTAATCGATTCTACAACTTCATCCGAAAAGCGCTTAGTGTTGATAGATTGAACAACACTCGCTCTGAAGCCCTTCACTTCGATAACTTCTACTTTCTTTTCGTTTTCATCTTTTGCTTTGGTAGCTTGCTCTTCTGCGTACGCGACATTAGTAATACCTGCGGAAATTAATGCCAGCGTGAGTAAACTAGGTTTGAACTTAGACATAATGTTTTATCCCAATTAACCATATTATATTGTGCGATTTGTTCATCAGGCGTGCAAAATGATGAAAAAACAAACGAGCACAGTTGTTGTCAGTCAAATACTAGCGGCTGATTAAATTTGTAAACAACTTTATGCATACGTATTCAAAGCTAGTGCATTTCAACGAAATTTACAGGCTTTTTACAGGAACAAAACTCAACCTTATGATAAATATATATTTTTATTAGTTAAGGTCATAAGACCGACGGCATTTATTTACCTTCTTTAATTTCACTAAATTTTAACTTTCATGGGCTATTATTGTCGGCTGAGCATCAAAATATCCTCAACATGTCATCACTAGTCATACCCAAGTTAAATTGGTCTTACCAAAAGCTCTCTCTCGAAAAGCTTTATTTATCTGGTTATTCCTTTTTAAAGGCCAATATTGGTAAATTTATTTTATAAAATAAAATTATGTAAATGACTTATCATAAATTTACCCAACAAAACCTGCATACGTATGCAGGTTTTTTACAGCCCCATGAGCATGGCGTATTCTTTGGCAAAATTAGTGGTGAAAGTGCCTAGCATAGTATTTACTTGATACTCAGCACTGCCACAAAACAAACACGCACATAGCCTGGAGAAAGTGCATGGCAAATAATGAATGGTGGAAAGGCGCGGTTATCTATCAAATATATCCGCGTAGCTTTCAGGACAGTAATGCAGATGGTATTGGCGACTTACAGGGTATTATTCAGCGACTAGACTACATTAAATCGCTTGGTGTTGATGCAGTATGGATTTCACCATTTTTTAAGTCACCAATGAAAGACTTTGGCTATGATATTAGCGACTATCGCGATATAGATCCTATGTTTGGTACACTCGACGATTTTGACACGCTTATCAGCGAAGCACATAACCGTGATATTAAGATCATTATTGATCAGGTACTTAGTCATACCTCAAATCAACACCCTTGGTTTGTCGAAAGTCGTGAAGACAAAACAAACGACAAAGCAGATTGGTATGTATGGGCCGATGCCAATCCAGACGGCAGTCCACCAAACAATTGGCTATCCATTTTTGGCGGTGTCGCCTGGCAGTGGGAGCCTAGACGTTGCCAATATTATCTGCATAACTTCCTCACTGAGCAGCCGGATCTTAACTTTCATCACCCTGAAGTACGTAAAGCCGTGCTAGACAACGTCGAATTTTGGCTTAAAAAAGGCGTTGATGGCTTTAGACTAGATGCCATCAACTTCTGTTTTCACGATAAGCAGCTTAGGGATAATCCAGCTAAGCCTATTGAGCTTCGTCAAGGTCGTGGCTTTAGCGAAGACAACCCTTATGCTTTTCAGTACCATTATTACAACAATACTCAACCTGAAAACTTACTGTTCATGGAAGAGATCCGTGCCTTATTAGATAGATACCCAGGCACAGTTAGCTTAGGTGAGATAAGCTCAGAAGACTCTTTGCAAACAATGGCAGAGTACACGGCCGATGGTAACAAGCTACACATGGGTTATAGCTTTGAGCTGCTAACTAACGACTATAGTGCAAAGTACATCAGAGAAACGGTTTCTCGCCTAGAGTCAGTCATGACCGAAGGTTGGCCATGTTGGGCGTTTGCAAATCACGATGTAGAACGGGTAGCAAGTCGCTGGAGTGTAGATGGCAAGGTAAACGATACACAGGTCAAAATGCTCACCGCCCTTCTCGGTTCATTGCGCGGTAGCGTCTGTATGTATCAAGGCGAAGAATTAGGACTTGGCGAAGCCGCCGTTGCCTTCGAAGAGCTGCAGGACCCATATGGCATTACCTTTTGGCCAAACTTTAAAGGCCGTGATGGCTGTAGAACTCCGCTTCCGTGGACGAAGGCAAAAACCAATGCTGGCTTCTCAGAGTCTAAGCCTTGGTTACCAGTTTCTGAAGCACATGCTCTACGAGCAGTAGACGAACAAGCAGTAGATAGCAATTCAACGCTCAGCTACTATCAAGCCTTTTTACAGTGGAGAAATGCGCAACCTGTACTAAAAACAGGTGACATTGAGTTTATTGATACCCCAGAGCCGGTGTTAGCTTTTTACCGTAAAACACAAACCCAGACACTGCTGTGCGCATTCAACTTAGCAGCTACTCAACAAAGCGTGACACTTCCTGAAGTTGCATTAACACAGTGTGACCTGAAGCACCTAAGTGGCACGGCAAGCGCAAATGTACTAACTCTTGATGCATTTGGTTGCTACTTCGCTGAAGTTGTATAATAGTTGGGCCTTTTTCTGAGCTTTGGTTAAATAAGAGCGGCTAAGCCGCTCTTTTGTTATCTAACACTTTACCTATCTCACGCTGTAGTTGCGGCAGTTCCAGTGCTTTGAAATAAAGCCAACCTTGATGCACATTCACCCCTCGACTTTTGAGATAACGAGCTTGAGCTTGGGTTTCTACCCCTTCAGCTATCAGTTTTTTATCCAGCTTTTCCGCCATATCAATCACTGCCGATAACACCGGGGATTGCAAAGTATCTAGGCCAATTGATGCAACAAAGCTCTGATCTATTTTCAGCAGGTCGATCGGAAAACTTTGTAAGTACTGCAAACCACTATATCCCGTGCCAAAATCATCAATCGCGATTTCTATTCCAGCACGTTTGAGCTCGGTTAGTACCGTTTTCGTTTGAGCCTGCGTCAGCACATCACGCTCAGTTAATTCAATAGTCAACGAGGATATTTGGTTTTTTGCAGCAAGTAAGGCATCGATATAGCGTTTAGAGCCTAGAAGTAAACCATTAACGTTAAACGACACCTTAAAGTCTGGCTGAGCGGCTAAGATGTCCGTCAAATCTCGCACAGCATTTTCGACTTGCGCTATCGAGATATCTAAAATAGTACCATCACGCTCAGCTTCTGGCACAAAGTAAGCGGGGCCGAGCACTCCTTCAAGTGGATGACGCCAACGAATGAGTACTTCCACGCCCACTATCGATGGCACCTCTGCATTAACAAGAGGCTGATACACATTAAATAACTCATCATTTGCCAATGCTCTTAATATTTGTGTTTTACTGCTTAGCTGGCGCTTGTCATAACTGATTAATAACAACGTGAGGCCAACCCAAGAGGCGCAATACAACACACTCCAAAGTACTAGCCACAGCCAACCTAGACTCACTAGTTGCTCATCATTTTTTGCAATAATTAAGCTCATCTGCGGCAAACTCGGAATAGCTGCAACGTACGCAAACTTTACCTTTTCATCATCAAAGAGTCCTTCTACTGCGCGGCTATTAGCAGTTGGAAATAGTTTTTGGCGGATTGGCAAAGCATATTTACCATTTAAAAAAACCGGCACACCCGTGCTATTGTCAACCAAGGCAGCAAAATCGGTATTATGATGAGCCGAGATATCAAGCATACTCTTTAGCCAATGATCCGGCATCAACACATTTACCTCATAACCATCGTCTCTCGTGCGCGCTAAAACAAAGGCTGGAAGTTCTAAATAGTCGGTAATGATTGGGCCATAGTATCTAAGTCCGGGCTTTTTTATTGGGGCACTGGTATTCACAGGTGGAGTGAGTTGCCCAAAAGAATTGCAGACCAATTTCCCTTTACTATCTACGATCCCTATCTCGCTCATGCCAGGGTTTTCAAAAACCAATCGACGCATGTGGTGTAAACCCTCAGGGTCGCAATTTGGAGAAAGGTGGATGGCGTGTTTTAAGGTATCGTCTACAACGACAAACTCTTTGTTGATGTCAGATACAATTCGACTCGCTACGGTGACAAGATTGGATTTAGCGGTCTCTTTTTGATGCACATAAGTGAAGGCAGCCACAATTGAAAATACAAAGGTGCAAGACAACCAAGCAATAAAGATATTCTTAAACAACTTGCTTAAGGAGTGTGCTCCTCGCATAAGCTCCTCACTCCACGGAACGCAAACAGGCGCAGAGTGTAGCTTGAATATGTGACAAAACTATTTCAATATAAAAAAAGCCTTGGTATCACCACCAAGGCTTTCTTATATTACAAGTTTTTGCTTGTGCCGACCTCAACACGGGTTTTTAACTTTTGGCCAGGCCTAAAAGTTACCACGCGTCGCGCAGAGATAGGAATATCTTCCCCAGTTTTTGGGTTCCTACCTGGGCGTTCCTTCTTGTCGCGAAGGTCAAAGTTACCAAACCCGGAGAGCTTCACTTGCTCGCCGTTTTCTAGCGCTGAGCGGATTTCTTCAAAAAACGCTTCAACTAAGTCTTTGGCATCTTTCTTATTGATCCCCAGTTTTTCAAATAGGTGTTCAGCTATGTCGGCTTTAGTAAGCGCCATATCTAGTCCCTCAACGATGCATTGAATTGTTTGGCCAGTTCGGCCACCACGTTTTCTACAACCGCGCTGATGTCTTTCTCTTCGAGCGTTCTATCAACCGCTTGTAATGTTAGAGCAATGGCTAAACTCTTATGATCAGGTTCAACCCCTTGCCCTTTGTACACATCGAATAAGTTTAGGTCAACTAATTGATTTCCGCCAACTTTCTCAATGCACTCTAAAATATCGCCTATTTTTACGTCATCTGCAACTAAAATAGCAATATCTCTTCTATTTGATGGGAATTTCGAGATACTAACTGCTTCTGGAAGCAAGCGATTTTCTAAAGCAGCCATGTCGATTTCAAATACATATGGCGTATCTTTAAGTTCTAACGGCTTTAATAGCTGAGGGTGAACTGCACCGATGAAACCAACCTTTTTACCGTCTGCATAAATTGCAGCTGATTGACCTGGGTGCAAACCATCGCTCGCTTCTGCTTTAAAACTAAAGCGTGCTTTGTCGTTACAAAGCGCAAGTAATGCTTCTACATCGCCTTTCACATCAAAGAAATCAACTTTACGTGAAGGCACTGACCAATGTTCGTTATGCGTGTTACCATACGCGATACCACCGATCACAGCAGTTTGACGCACGCCGTTTTCTGCGTTGTCGTCTTTGATAAACTTAAGGCCCGTTTCGAATAAGCGAATACGTGACTGTTGGCGGTTTTGGTTATAAGAAACCGCATTGATCAAGCCTGTCATCAGGCTTACACGCATTGCTGACATTTCAACCGAAATTGGATGCGGAAGAATTAATGCATCTGCTTCTGGGTGTAGCTGCTGTTGTGCTTTTGGATCAACGAAGCTATATGTGATGGCTTCTTGATAACCACGGCTTACTAACTCATCTCTAAAACGCGCTACAGGCAAACGTGCTTCTTGATGATCTGTCATCTTTAACGCAGCGGTTGGTGCCACATTTGGAATATTGTTGTAGCCAAATACGCGCGCAACTTCTTCAATTAAGTCTTCTTCGATACTAATATCGAAGCGATAGCTTGGTACTTGAGCTTGCCACTGGCCACCTGCAAATGTTACCGCTAAGCCCAGACGCGTTAAGATGTCTGACACTTTAGCATCTTCGATATGATAACCGATCACGCGGTCTAAACGCTCACGACGTAAAGTGACTTGACGCTCTTTTGGTAAATCAGTTTCTGACACAGCTTCAACAATCGGTCCTGCTTCACCGCCAACGATTTCAAGTAGCAAGCCTGTTGCTCTTTCCATCGCATCACGCTGCAGTACTGGGTCTACACCACGCTCATAACGGTGCGATGCATCGGTATGCAAACCGTAGCTACGTGCCTGACCTGCAATCGCAAGCGGTGCAAAGAACGCGCTTTCTAACAAGATGTCTTTTGTCTCGTCACTAACACCCGACTGTTCACCACCGAAGATACCTGCCATCGCAAGTGCTTTATTATCATCAGCAATCAGTAGTGTTGATGGATTAAGCTTCGCCGTGTTGCCGTCTAACAATACCAGCTCTTCATTCTCAGAGGCATTACGTACTTTAATTCCACCTTCGATTTGGCTTAAATCGAACGCGTGCATCGGGTGACCTAGCTCAAGCAATACGTAGTTCGTAACATCAACAACTGGATCAATTGAGCGTACACCGCAGCGGCGCAGTTTCTCTACCATCCAAAACGGGGTCTCTGCTTTAACATTAACGCCCTTGATCACACGACCTAAGTAGCGTGGACATGCTTCGCTGTTTACCAATTCAATAGAGATTTTATCATCAATCGTTGGCGTAACTGGCGTGATAGCAACTTCGGTTACGTCGATGCTGTTTAGTACTCCAACTTCACGAGCCAGACCTTTGATCCCTAAACAGTCGCTACGGTTAGCCGTTAAATCGACATCAATCGTTACATCGTTTAAGCCGAAGTATTCACGAATATCTTGACCGATTGGCGCATCCAGAGGGAGCTCTAAAATACCGTCTGAACTTTCCGCCATGCCAAGCTCTTCAAACGCACATAGCATACCGTGAGACGGCTGACCGCGAAGTTTAGCTTTCTTAATTTTGAAATCGCCTGGAAGCGTTGCGCCCACTTTAGCAACAGCCACTTTTAAACCGGCACGGCAGTTAGCGGCACCACAGACAATATCTAGTAGTCCGTCTTCGCCTACATTTACTTTTGTTACTCTAAGTTTGTCAGCGTCTGGGTGTTGACCACATTCAACCACTTCACCGATAACCACACCTTGGAAGTCACCGGCAACTGGGTCTACACCATCAACTTCTAAACCCGCCATTGATAATTGCTCAGATAGCGCATCAGTATCAATTGCTGGATTGACCCACTCGCGTAACCACTTTTCACTGAATTTCATACTTTTGTCGCTCTTATCTGAATTGGTTTAGGAATTTTAAGTCGTTTTCGAAGAAAGCTCTTAAGTCAGTTACGCCATAACGTAACATCGTCAAACGCTCAACCCCCATACCAAAGGCGAAACCAGTGTATTTTTCAGGGTCAATGCCTACCGAGCGTAATACGTTCGGGTGCACCATGCCACAGCCTAGTACTTCAAGCCATTTACCATTTTTACCTTTTACGTCCACCTCAGCTGAAGGTTCTGTAAACGGGAAGTATGAAGGACGGAAGCGAATTTCCATATCTTCTTCAAAGAAGTTGCGTAGGAAATCGTGCAAAATTCCTTTAAGTTCTGTAAAGCTCACGTTAGTGTCGACCATCAAACCTTCAACTTGGTGGAACATTGGCGTATGTGTTTGATCGTAATCGTTACGGTATACACGACCCGGCGAGATAATTCGCAAAGGCGGCTGCTCAGCTTCCATAGTACGGATCTGAACGCCACTGGTTTGTGTACGTAGTACCAATTTAGGATTGAAATAGAAAGTATCATGATCAGCACGCGCTGGGTGGTGCTCAGGAATATTTAGCGCGTCAAAGTTATGAAAGTCATCTTCAACCTCAGGGCCAGATTTAACAGCAAATCCTAGCTCACCAAAAAACTGCTCAATACGTTCAATGGTGCGAGTAACTGGGTGAAGGCCACCAGCTGGCATTGTACGACCCGGCAACGTCACATCAATCGTCTCAGCTGCTAGCTTCTGCTCAAGTGCTGCATTGGCTAACGCTTCACGTTTTACCGTAATCGCATCTTGTACTTGGGTCTTAGCTTGGTTAATCACTTGACCTGCATCTTTACGCTCTTCTGGTGCTAGTTTGCCTAGCGTTTTAAGAAGACCTGTGATCTCACCTTTTTTACCAAGGTAGTTAACTCTAACTTCCTCAAGGTGCGCAATTTCGCTTGCCTGCTCAACGGCTTCAAGCGCTTGCGCTAAAATATTTTCTAAATTCATTGTCTACCTGATCTTTGCTGAGGTAATTTGCTGTTATTTAATCTCTTATGATAACTGAATTGCAAGGCGATATTCTAGCCCTGTTACAGCTTTAAAGTGGCTTTTATAAAAGGAATTGTTAACTTTCTTTGCGCAGCCATGGATGCGTGATCGAGTTTATCCAACACATCAAGTAAAGCGCGCATATCACGACTCAATCTCGTGAGCAAAAATCGCGCACATTCATCGGAGAGCTCAAGGCCACGCATGTGTGCTCTTTTTACTAAGGCTTCGGCTTTATCATCATCACTCATCGAGCGGATCTGAAAGGTCGTTCCCCAGGTTAGACGCGATTCTAAGTCTGGCAGTAACAAATTCAGCATGTTGGGCAACAGATCGGCAGTAACCACAAGGCATTTGCCTTTTTCATTAAAGCGATTGAAAAAGTTAAATAAGGCTTTTTCCCACGCTTCATCTCCTGCAACCAAATGCACATCGTCTATACAAACTACATCCAATGCATCGAGCCCATCTAACACTAACGGACCAAAATCCAACACTTCTCGCATCGACAATAAAATAGTCGAGAGTCCAAGCTCTTGCGCTTCAATGCACGTGGCATAAAGCAAGTGCGACTTGCCAGAGTCTGCCAACCCACACAGATAAGTGTACTGAAATCCGGTTAAACGACGGGCAAGACCATTTTTTAAGTGGCTTACTTCCAATGAAGCTTCGCCGCCAAAATACGAGGCAAAGGTTTCGTCATCAGGCAGCGTCACTGGCAACGCCATTTGACGTGGCGATTCCATCCTATTTACCCACCCAATTGTATTTAAGGTTGTTGTCGTCTGCGATTTGATAATAGGCTCTCGGGTCTTCGTACGCCTTAAAGCTTTGCTCCAATGCAATGGTTTTACGCAAGTCTGATACGCTTGAGCTATGTTCAATCGCAAATTTCACAGCTGTTTTCGCACGGTAGATCACATCAACATCCACCACGGTACTCATAGATAGCAAACGACGCTTCGCCATTTCTACATCCGTAAATGACTGTAATTGCTCAACCACAATTTCAGTTCGATGGGCTTCTAAAGTGAGATTAGGATCGATAACATATTTCTGAGCTAAGGTGCTAGATAACTGGTTCACCATATCAATAATAACTTGCTGCTTGTCACCGACATATTGCTCAGGCTCAAAATATTCGGCATCAGTGTAGCGCCAATCTAGCTGCCAAGAATTTGTATGGCGAGGCTGGAACAAGCGTGCGGTGATAACGCGCTCCGCCTCATAACGCAATGACGCTTCCTCTACTTCGTTAGAAAAGTTTCCCCATACCTCTGCGATACTCACATTGCTGCGATCTTCAAGATCCATCAAAGGAACAACCACTGGCACGCCCCATTCGTCTGCGGTGTCATAAATTAGGCGTTCGAGTTGAGGGTAGCTTTCTTGCGTAACAAACTCTCGGCGGAAGTTATCTTCAATCACCATCCAAATCGCGACCATAGGACGGCGATTACCCCAAAGCGGTAAGCCAGCTTCTCTGACTAGATCTTCGACCTTACCTGGCTCAAACTCCACCTTTATTTTGGTAACGCCTTGTCGATCATAATATTCATATCTCAGCATGTAATCTGAGATGCGCTTAAGGCTCGCTTGGATAGAAGGGTGAGAGAAATCATCGGCTTTACCTGTGAGCTTTTGCAACACTTTTAATAATGCCTGTTGGCTCGCTTGCGCTCGCGTTGCGCGAGATTTGTCGCTGACACTCAGCGAGGCTTCATATAAATTTTGAACTTCTACTGCTTTTGCCGTCATAGCAACACAAAACAGTGCAATAAGGATCAGCCTGATGATCATAATGTCCATGTTTTTCTGACTATAAAGCCTGATCCTAAATCAATCATCTGCTTAAAGCAAAGGGCAACGAGCAATATCATGAAATTTTATAAAAACATGATAAATAACAAAATATTAATCTTATATTCAGTGTTATCTGAAGTTAAATGAGACTTGGTTTTTGCCCTTTCCTTTCGACTCATAAAGCGCTTGATCCGCTACTTTTAATAACGATTCCGCACTGAATTCCACGCCCTCAGAAACCGCCATGCCGATGCTACACCCGACATTAACCAACTCACCATTGGTAAGCAAGATATCTTCATTTATCACACTCAAAAGGCGATTTGCTAAGCTTTCAAGCAAGTCTCTGGCAATTTTTTCATTAATCACAAAGACAAACTCATCTCCACCAATACGACAAACAAAATCATACTCTCGTAACGCTTCTTGTAGACGTCTTGCTACATGTACCAAAACCTCGTCACCACTATGATGGCCATGATTATCATTAATCGGCTTGAAGTTATCTAAATCGAGATACCCTAAATATACATTTACCGGCTGTCGCATCGAGCGAGCAGACATTTTATTCAGCTCGTTAAAAAGGTATTTTCGATTCGCCAATTGCGTAAGATTATCGTGGTAGGCATCAAACTCTAGCTTTTCTTGAAGTGATTTGCGCTTTTCAACCTCTGCTCTTAACTCTTCTAAACTCACACTAAGTTCATGGGTGCGTTTTTCTACCATTGCTTCCAATTCAAGCTCATGGGTTCTAAGTGCTGTATTCGCGTCAATGAGTGCTTGCTGGTTTGCAAATGCATCCATCGCAGAGGCAATAACATGACTGACGGTATACAACAAATCCACCATGGCTTCTGAATATTCATCGCTACGACGGTAAGATTGGATCACAAACGCGCCTAAATGCTTGTCGCGATTGATTAGCGGAAAGCACAACCATTGCTTGGGGAAGCTGCCTAACATTTCAATAACCCCTTTCTCGGTCAATGCCATCAAAGCGTGTTCGGAATAGTTCTTTACACTGTCAGAGCGCAGCGCATAACTGGTGAGCGTTTTGTCTATTTCGGTGCTAGTTAGACTGTTTAATTCCTCGAGCGAAATACTGTCTTTGACATCATGGAAATAGGGAAACTCAAACTCGTCATCTTGTCTTTGCAAAACCACATAGAAATTGTCCGCGTAAGTAATTTTTTGCACAATACAGTGCACATTCAACAAGAAGTGCTCCAAAGATTCGCTGGTGTTTAAGCACGAAACGATATCTGTCATGCTATCTATTACTTCAGGAAGTTCTGCCATCATTGAGCGCCCTTTTGAAACATTAATTCTCAATCTCACAAAAGCTTAACTAGCAGTACTAAAAATTACCAGAAATCAATTACTTTTTTATACGGTCATCTAGGTGCCTGAGGTCTGTTGACCTTTCAATCTGATGTGTAACACTTTAAAATTTGCTGACTAGAGTCTAAACGGAATACATAATGAAATACTTACATACCATGGTACGTGTACGTGATCTTGACGAATCAATGAAGTTTTATTGCGACCTCTTAGGTCTCGTTGAAGTGAAACGTTATGACAGTGAACAAGGCCGCTTTAGTTTAATTTATCTCGCCGCCCCTGATCAAGTTGAGCAGGCGCAGCAAAGCTTTTCTCCTACTATCGAACTTACCTATAACTGGGATCCGGAAGAATATAGCGGTGGTCGTAATTTTGGCCACTTGGCCTTTGCCGTAGAAAACATTTATGCACTTTGCCAAAAGCTGCAAGATGCAGGTGTGGTGATCAACCGACCACCCCGCTGTGGTCACATGGCATTTGTTAAGTCTCCAGATGGCATTTCTATCGAGTTACTCCAACAAGGTGATGCGTTGCCTCCAGCTGAGCCTTGGCAGTCAATGGAAAACACGGGTAGTTGGTAATAATTGCTGATAATCACTAAAGCACCGGAGCGATGTATCTAACCTGGAATCAGAATAACTACCGCTCCTTTTCCCCTTACTTTAATAAGCAAGATGGTAGCTTTTAAGCAATTTCACCAATTGCTTTTTGAAAGGCTTGGAATCTAACACCCGTTGTAGCGCCTCAAAATCCGATGCTGAATTTTTAGGCGCCAATATTGCTCTAAAATAGGTTTCATGGGGATTTTGAGAAAAGTGAAACACTCGCTTCCAACCATTTTTAGCAACAAGATATTCTGTCGTAGAGCGACTGACAATGGCAATACTCACCCGCCTTTTGAGGATCATCTCCAATAGTGCTTCTTCGGAATTTACGTTCACTCGCTGGATATTGGCTTGCTCCACTCCTTGATCCAAGTGGCGATAGTAGTACCCTGCAATGGCACCAACTTGATTACCGTACAATGAGCTAGGGTGATAATACTCAAACGGTTGCTCTACATGCGAGACGAATTCGTCCGTGTCATACATTAACGGGCCGCTCCACAAATACTTTTGTTTTTTGCGGTCATCAAACCAAGCCGGGTTTACACCCAAAATAAAACCTTTGAGCGTTTGCTGTTCGAGCTGCTTATCTAAGCGTTTACGTGGTACGAAACGTACTTCGACCTGCAGCTCTTTTTGCACGGCATTAATCAGTTTTGCTAAATCAAAATAAAGACCTTTTTGCGCTTCTAGATCAATAATATAGGGCGGCTTATGATGATATACGTAAAGAATTTGGGTTTCAGCGGCTGTCACTGAAAAGGCCACCATTAACCAAATGGAAATGGCAATGGCAATAAAGTACTTTTTTAACACTGAGTGCCTCGTGTCTAACCTAAACTTTTAATACAGTTTAAAAATACAGCCTAGCTCCTTCTCGGCACATCCGTTAATTCCTTTTGCATGTTTTTAAATGAACAAAGGGACCAAAGGCCCCTTACTTTACAAAAATATAACAAAAACAAATTATGAACAAGTAATAACTGTGATCTCTATCACCCGTTTTATTACTTTCATTATGTCTGCCTTAGTATTAGGCAATTACTGACAACCATCTTTGTTATAAGACACTTTCAGCGCTGCCCCCGTTGGTGCGCCTGACACTTTCAAGTATCCCCAATATTCAGATTGCGCACTTATCTCAATGCACTCTTGGTTACCTTGATTGAACGAGCTTGCATCCACATTAGTGCCATTTGGCCATCCTGCATTGCTGTATTCAAGCCCAAGATCACCACTACCATGAGCTGTTTTGATCACCACCGATTGTTGACCACTTACATTCTCAAGGCTAAACCACATAGGCTCTTGGCTTCCAAGGCAAATTGTTTCATCCGCTGCTAATCTACCATTAGAGACACTACCCTGCGACTGACATACGTCCTCTATTGTTGAATTTGTTACGATTTCTCCTAACAACTGCACATTTTCAAAGCGATTATAACCATGCAGCATAATGTAATAGGTGCCAGCGGTAGGTGTAGTGATTTCACATACCTCTTCGTTACCGGATTGGTATGGTCTGCAATCATATTCGCTGAACGTTGGCGCCGAGCCTAACTTAACGTAAAGATCGGCATCACCTGTACCTCCAGACGTGCTGATGACTAATTTATCAGTTCCAGCAGCGACATCGATTGAAAATGCAACTTGTTCACCTTGCTCGCCCGCAACCGTGACAGGTACGCCAGACTGTAGTTTGTTTGAAGTCGTTGCGCTTACAGTAGCCACTGTATTACTAGTGTGATTCAAACCGCTAGGATCGCTCACTGTTAAGCTAATTTGATACTCGCCTGCTTGCACATAACTGTGCGTGGGGTTGGCTTCATTACTTTGGCTACCATCACCAAAACGCCACAGATAAGTGAGTACATCACCATCAGGGTCGACACTACCTTGGCTTGAAAATAGTATCGCTTGATTAACATCACCGGAGTATGGCCCATTAACCTCTGAAGTAGGTGCGTTATTCTGACCACCAGCAGCAAGCTCGTTGCACCATTGAACAAACTCTGATTGATACTGTGATGCGAGGCGGTCCATACGGGCTTGGTACGCATTCCAATTTGCTTGTCGCGTTTCCTGTCGCATTGCGAGCACTTCATCAAAGTGTTTTTCATACAGGAATCTCACCCCTAAATAACCCCAACGGTAAATTCTATCTTGGTCAAAACCGTCATACGTCGTACTGAATATTTCGGCTAGCGTATATACTGAGCCATCTTTGATTGTATCTATTGCGGCTTGATTATCATTGAGGTTTGCAATGTACTCAGCCACCCCTTCACTCCACCAAACGATAGGCTTAGTCGGAGCATTAAAGTCACCATAAAGATCAAAACGCCCATCAAGATAATGTACGTATTCATGCTCTAAGTTCCAGATGTAATGATCCGGCTTTGCATAACTGGCCTCGTATGCAACAAAATTAGCAACGTTATTCACATCGCTAGGATTACCCTCTAAATACATACCACCGTTGTCGGTGCTGATTTTAAAAATGGCTTTGGCATATTTTTTATAGTCTGCACTGCTATTAAAGATATTCACTTGCAGAAAATCATTGTTATCATCGGCAACCGGTAAGCGGCCTGTTTCCAGCATAGTGTGGAATCGCCCTTCTTCCGCTTCCATGGTTTGACACGCTGAAGTCAATTGCTGAGCGGTGAGTGCTTGTGCTCTAATCTTTATTGTATCGCTACAACTATGTTGTTGAGAAAGTACTTTGCTCTCAAGTTCTTTATCAAAATTACAAATACCAAACTGGCCACAATCAGCATAATAGGTCGCGACATCAGCCGCAGCTAACCAGACACCATCGCCAAAACCATAACTGTTATAACGCGAGAATAAAGCGGTTAATTGCGTGTCGACTGACTCTTGAATAGCTGCACCATTGTATAATTTAAGTCGAGCCAATTCGCTCGCAGCATTGATGATTAGATATTCAGAGTCTGAATTTACCATCCAAGTTTGTGCGGTGAAGCTCCCTAGTAAACTCACCAATTGTTGATCGTTTTTAACCAAAGCGACAAAGTTATCATTCCACTGACCTCGATATAAGATAGTGAAAATGCCGTTTACCGCACTGCGCATATTCCACTTTTGAGCGTAACTTTCATTCCATTTAGATAGCCATGCTTTTACAACTGGCAGATAGTGCCCCTGTAGTTCCGATGAGTCCATTGTAGTAATAGCCTCACCGAGTACTTTACCATGAGCATCATTGTCGTCGTAGAAATGGCTATTACTAACAAAAGCATCCAACGCATCTTTCACCGCAGGCTTAACCCAAGTAGCAAAAGTCACCTGGTCATTGTAAAACTCAACATAAAAGCCAGCGCGAATAAATAAATAAAGCGCTTCGAGGTCGGCACTGCCGTTGCCTGAATAGCTTTGCGAAAGCGATTTGGCATTTTGCGCCGCAGCGTACATTTTATCTGAAGTGAATACTTGTGTTTGGATGCTGCTGTCAGCGGAGAACAAAGCATTGATACAGCTCGTACCCTGTTGCTTTATTTCAGTAACAATTTGGCTACTGCTCGCACTTGCTAAGCTATTTAAATCACATGCAGCAATCGCTTCACTTTGGCTTACTGCCATCGCTTGCAATAATGGCGTGTGTTTAGCAGATAACAGCGGCATGCTCCTAGTTGGTGTATGTGCAACGGGTGCTCTATCATGCAAATTTTTGTGCTCATGGCCATGGGAAATGTTCGTTTCCACTTGAACCGATGCATCGAGCGGCTTAAAGAGTCGCTGTGATTCTTGATGTGCGTTGGCTGAATTTATCGCTGTAAGCGCAGATAACGCCAAAGTGAGTTTTGTAATTTTCATCATTTACCTTTCCTGTTGTGTATCCAAACCCGATTGGGTTATAGGTTTTTAACACTAAAATTACAATGTATACAATATATTTTATATAACTTTATGGAATAGTGGCTCGACGGAAAAGCCACCATAATCTTAAAAGCGGGTATCCAAGGGGGAAGGTCGTTGGTTATAAATTCATCCAATTGGTTGATCTTTATGATTAAAAGTCCAACCAATTGACGAAAAGAAGGAATAAAAATTTATAGTGAGTGGAATAGATTAGATCTTATCAATATGGGAAATGGCGCCAGAAGTGATTTTTACTCTCACTCGATAAGTGGATAGCGTGATTGAATAAACACCGTCATTTGGTTTTTGTGCTAATAAATGCTGTAGCCCTAACAGCAACTCATCTGTATCGTTACCACTGCTGGTGTTTCTTGAATCTAGGTATTCTTTTCCCTGCTTCATAGCCTTATCCAATACCACTGAAGCGACTTGCTGAGTAGACTTATTTTTCAACGTCTTAAACAATGCGCTTTTTAATAAACTCATGGTTATTCTCCTGATAAAGATACCGGCTCATACTAACATATCATTTATGAACCGGTGCCTGATTGGTTTTGGGAACAATCCGAGTGTAACAAGCTCGCACTAAAAGTCTAAATCAAATTCGTTTCAAACTATGTCAGATGTGTATGACCCCTACTCTATCTCAGCTAAATAACCTGAGGTTTGGATAAGGAATGAGCCAACTCATTGTTTTTAATAGCACATTAAATTATCCCCTTATCTAGCCAGACAGTTTTAGGGATAACCAGGCGAATTTACGCACCAATAGCTGGCTATTGGCAGTGAATTCAACGCAGTTAGCGCTAAAACTAGCTGCTAGAAAGGCATTAATTATTCGAAGCTCAGGTTAAATAATTTAGTTGCTCGGCAAGCTGCTTACCAGAGAAAAGCTTCGGTACAAAGTGTAATAGGTTCAAGGACAGCTGGTGCTCTGAGCGGGTGGTATTTACTAAACTGGGTAAAGTGCCTAATTCGCTGCTTATATCGTGCCAAACGGGATTCGCCTCATTGAGCTTGTCATAAGCAATCGTATTGAACTCAAAATTTTCAAAATACTCATCAACCAAGAACAAGGGCTGAGTAAGCTTGAGCGAATCAAGTAACTCACGAGAAAAACTGTGTCGAGCTTCTGAGCTTTCACTGGTGAAAAAGTGGCCTGACAGGTTATAGCCAATGATTAAATCAGAGCTTGCGTATAAACTGTTGGTATACAACAAAGCAGTAAGAATAAGGTAGGTATCGTATCTCGCTAAGCTCACCCCTTGCAAAAGCTCACTCTGCTTACTAAGGTCAATCGCACAGCGACTACGCATGGTACGCCAAAAACAATGTTGATTCAGGGAGAGGTCCCGCGCGCCAGCGCCTGCCAACTTAGATTTCCAACTCGATATAAACAATTCAAACCCTTCTGTTTTGAATTGCTCGACTTCAAATGACATCCTTTTCTCCTAAAAATGTTTGTACCAAAAAATATACAGGCATAACACAAAGCTATAAGAATATAGAGAAATGGCAATTACACGGCATTACAGCAGCAAAAGTAGAAATGATTGTTATAGTAAAAAGCCCGCGGATGCGGGCTTTAAAAGAAAGGATTACTTGTATTCAACTTCAATGATTTCATATTCAACAGCACCATTTGGTGTTTGAATATTCACTGTATCATCTAGTTCTTTACCGATTAATCCACGTGCAATCGGTGAATTAACAGAAATCAAGTTGTTCTTAAGATCGGCCTCGTCGTCACCAACGATACGATAAGTTACTTCTTTGTCTGTATCTACATTCACAATAGTCACAGTACTACCAAAAATAACCTTGCCGTTGTTCTGCATTTTAGTCACGTCGATGATTTGTGCTGTCGAAAGCTTAGCTTCAATTTCTTGAATTCGGCCTTCACAAAAACCTTGCTGCTCACGTGCAGCATGGTACTCAGCATTTTCTTTCAAATCACCGTGTTCACGCGCTTCTGCAATATCTGCAACGATTTTCGGGCGAACAACTTTTTTTAAATGATTCAGTTCATCACGAAGCAATTCTTCGCCTCGTACTGTCATCGGAATTGATTGCATAAGTATCTCACTCATTGCCAGAGCTGACGCTCTGGCCTTGTTCTTTTTAGTTCAAACGCTGGTGTAGTTCTTGAACAGAGTTTACAGAACTTCTGTCGTCAGCTTCATTCGCTGTACAGTTTGCAAACGCTGCATTTAGCGTAGTGGTGTAGTTAGTCTTATGCTGAAGTGCACCACGACGTAACACCTTCGAGTCCTCAATAGCTTGGCGACCTTCGGTAGTATTAACGATATAGCTGTACTCACCATTCTTGATACGGTCAAGAATATGAGGACGGCCTTCGAATACTTTGTTTACGCGACGTACTTCAATACCCGCTTCTTCAAGCGCTTTCGCCGTACCATTCGTTGCATCTAACTCAAAACCAATTGCTTTCATTGTCTTAGCTAGTTCAACTACGCGTGCCTTATCACCATTGCGCACAGATAGTAGCGCGCGGCCGCCACGTGGTAAAGTGTTTGATGCACCTAATTGGGCTTTTGCGAATGCTTCGGCGAAGTTTTCACCAACACCCATTACTTCACCCGTCGAGCGCATCTCTGGACCACGCATTGGGTCAACACCTGGGAACTTAGCGAATGGCAATACCACTTCTTTTACACTGTAATATGGAGGGATAACTTCCTTCGTTACACCTTGGCTTTCAAGAGACTGGCCAACCATACAACGTGCAGCAACCTTTGCAAGTGCAACGCCTGTTGCTTTTGAAACAAATGGTACTGTACGAGCAGCACGCGGGTTAACTTCAATCAAGTAAACTTGACCGTCTTTCACCGCGAACTGGGTATTCATCAGGCCAACAACACCTAGCTCCAGCGCCATATCACGGACCTGCTTACGCATCACGTCTTGAATATCTTGCGGCAGCGTGTGTGCAGGCAATGAACAGGCCGAGTCACCCGAGTGAACACCTGCTTGCTCGATGTGCTCCATAATACCGCCAATGATCACGTTCTCACCGTCACAGATAGCATCAACATCTACTTCAATTGCATCATCTAAGAAACGGTCAAGTAGTACTGGTGCTTCATTAGAAACAGACACCGCTTCTGTCATGTAGCGACGTAAGTCGTCTTCATCGTACACGATTTCCATTGCACGACCACCAAGTACGTATGATGGACGAACAACCAATGGGAAGCCAATTTCTTGTGATTTAGCAACCGCTTCTTCTAGTGAGGTTACCGTTGCATTTTCTGGTTGTAGTAGGTTTAGACGCTCTACAAGCTGTTGGAAGCGCTCACGGTCTTCTGCGCGGTCGATAGCATCAGGAGAAGTACCAATCACTGGCACACCATTCGCTTCAAGATCTCGTGCCAGTTTAAGTGGAGTTTGACCACCATACTGAACGATCACGCCTTTTGGCTTTTCAACACGGACAATTTCTAGCACGTCTTCCAGTGTAATTGGCTCGAAGAATAAGCGATCAGACGTATCGTAGTCTGTTGAAACCGTCTCTGGGTTACAGTTAACCATGATAGTTTCATAGCCATCTTCACGCATAGCAAGGGCTGCGTGTACACAGCAGTAATCGAATTCGATACCTTGACCGATACGGTTAGGACCGCCACCGATAACCATGATTTTGTCTTTGTCAGAAGGATTCGCTTCACATTCTTCATCATACGTTGAGTACATGTAAGCTGTGTCTGAGCTAAATTCTGCAGCACATGTGTCTACGCGCTTGTAAACAGGCAGAATTTCAAGCTGGTGACGCTTCTTGCGAATTTCTTTTTCTGATACGCCTGCGATTTCGGCAATGCGAGCATCTGAGAAACCTTTACGCTTCAAGCGGCGCAGGAAGTCTTTGTTTAGACCTGCCATGCCCACTTCAGCGATTGTCGCTTCATCTTTTAAGATGTCTTCGATTTGCACTAGGTACCAAGGGTCAACTTTAGTGAGTTCAAATACCTCTTCAACAGACATACCGTGACGCATCGCATCAGCAATGTACCAAATACGCTCAGCACCTGGCTCGCGTAATTCACGGATGATCGTTTCTTTTGCGTTTGGCGCGTCTAGTGCAACGATTGGGTTCAGACCCGTAGCACCCACTTCTAGGCCTCGTAGTGCTTTTTGTAATGATTCTTGTTGGTTACGACCAATTGCCATTACCTCACCAACCGACTTCATTTGCGTAGTTAGACGGTCGTTTGAACCTGCGAATTTTTCGAAGTTAAAACGAGGGATCTTAGTCACTACGTAGTCGATTGACGGCTCAAATGATGCTGGAGTTGCACCACCTGTGATGTCATTTTGAAGCTCATCAAGCGTATAACCTACGGCAAGCTTGGCTGCGATTTTAGCGATCGGGAATCCCGTTGCTTTTGACGCAAGCGCAGAAGAGCGCGATACACGCGGGTTCATCTCGATGATAACCATACGGCCATCAACAGGATTTACACCAAACTGAACGTTTGAACCACCCGTTTCAACACCAATTTCACGAAGTACCGCCATCGAGGCGTTACGCATGATTTGATATTCTTTATCAGTTAGCGTTTGTGCTGGTGCAACTGTGATTGAGTCACCAGTGTGTACGCCCATTGGATCGAAGTTTTCGATTGAACATACGATGATACAGTTGTCGTTTTTGTCACGAACCACTTCCATCTCATATTCTTTCCAGCCTAATAGGCTTTCATCGATAAGCAGCTCATTTGTTGGTGACAGGTCAAGACCACGAGTACAGATCTCGTCAAACTCTTCCATGTTATACGCAACACCACCACCGGTGCCGCCCATCGTGAATGAAGGACGAATAATACATGGGAACCCGATGCGAGTTAAGATATCGTGCGCTTCATCCATTGAGTGTGCAATTTCAGCACGAGGACATTCTAAGCCGATATTTTTCATCGCCGCGTCAAAACGCTCACGGTTTTCTGCTTTATCGATTGCATCTGCAGTCGCACCAATTAGCTCAACGCCATGTTTAGCAAGCACACCGTGCTTATCTAGGTCTAGCGCACAGTTAAGAGCTGTTTGGCCACCCATAGTCGGCAGCACCGCATCAGGCTTTTCTTTTTCGATGATCTTTTCTACCACTTCCCAGTGAATAGGCTCGATGTAAGTTGCATCCGCCATTTCAGGGTCAGTCATGATAGTCGCAGGGTTAGAGTTTACAAGAATAACTCTATAGCCTTCTTCTCTAAGCGCTTTACAGGCCTGAGCACCAGAGTAATCGAATTCACATGCTTGGCCGATAACGATTGGGCCTGCGCCCAAAATCAGAATGCTTTTTATGTCGGTACGTTTTGGCATTATTACTCCGGTCTAATTAAGCGTTGCGAGATTGCATTAATTCAATGAAATGGTCGAATAGCGGTGCCGCATCATGTGGACCAGGACTTGCTTCAGGGTGACCTTGGAAGCTAAACGCTGGCTTATCAGTACGGTGAATACCTTGCAGTGTGCCATCGAACAGTGACTTGTGCGTTGCACGTAGCGTATCAGGAAGCGTTGCTTCGTCAGCAGCAAAACCGTGGTTTTGTGCAGTGATCATCACGACATCACGATCTAAGTCTTTAACCGGGTGGTTACCACCATGGTGACCAAACTTCATTTTTACTGTTTTCGCACCAGAAGCAAGTGCTAATAACTGATGGCCTAAACAAATACCAAAAATAGGTGTATCTGTTTCTAAAAATGCTTTGATTGCTTCAATGGCATAAGTACATGGCTCAGGGTCGCCAGGGCCATTTGATAGGAAGATGCCATCAGGGTTTAATGCAAGTACGTCAGCAGCGGAGGTTTCTGCTGGAACAACGGTTAACTTACAGCCTCTATCAACTAACATTCTAAGAATGTTCTTTTTCACACCAAAATCGTACGCAACAACATGGAATTTTTCTTCTTCAGCAGAAAGCGTTTTAAAGCCCTCGCCTAGAGTCCAGCTCGATTCACGCCATTCAAACTGAGATTCTGTTGTTACTACTTTTGCTAAATCCATCCCTTTCAAGCCAGGGAATGCTTGCGCCGCTTCTAGCGCTTTTTGCTCGTCTACTTCGTCGCCTGCGATGATACAGCCGTTTTGAGCGCCTTTATCACGTAAAATGCGAGTTAGTTTACGAGTATCAATATCTGCGATCCCTAAGATATTGCGTTCTTTCAAGTAATCACTCAATGATTGTTCGTTACGGAAATTACTCGCAAGCAGTGGTAAGTCACGGATCACTAGGCCTTTTGCCCAGATCTTGTCCGCTTCCTCATCTTCGCTGTTAGTACCGGTGTTGCCGATATGTGGGTAAGTAAGCGTAACGATTTGTTCCGCGTATGAAGGATCCGTTAAGATCTCTTGATACCCCGTCATTGACGTATTGAATACCACCTCACCGACTGACATACCGTCAGCACCGATAGCAGTACCGCGAAACACCGTGCCGTCTTCAAGGACTAACAGAGCGGATTTAGTCAAGTTAACCTCCTAATAGTAAAAAACGGGCGAAAGCAAAACGCTCAACATCCCGTCTACAAAGCGCTTGGTAACACGCAGTTATTAAAATTTTGGCAAATTCGTTATAGTCTACAGCATGAATACCTTTTCGTCTAATACAAATCGCAAAAATTATAAAAATAAGCCATTAAACTCTTTTTTTGCTTTAAAGCCTCAAAATGTTATACTTACTTCTTTAAATCTAGCACATCTTGCATATCATAAAGGCCTGCTGGTTTATCTTTTAACCACTGCGCAGCCCTTACAGCACCTGACGCAAAGGTCAATCTCGACGCTGCTTTATGTGTTAATTCAAGCCTTTCCCCCATTGTCGAGAAGTAAGCCGTATGTTCACCTACTATATCTCCCGCTCTGAGGACCGAATAACCGATTTCTTGTTGAGATTTCGCTTCGTGGCTCTGACTTCGGTCGTAAACCGCAACCTCATCATGTTGCCAGCCTTTTGCTTCTGCAATCGCCTCTCCGATAGCGAGTGCAGTTCCTGAGGGTGCGTCGATTTTGTTGCGGTGGTGCGCTTCGAAAATTTCAATATCCATGTCGTCAGCCAGCTTTTGTGCGGCTGTTTGTACCAGGTTCAGTAGCAGGTTAATGCCAACGCTATAGTTACGAGAAAACACAATTGGGATATCTTTTGCGGCTTCGACCAACAGCGCCATTTCACTTGCTGTCAGTCCAGTAGTACCGATCACCATCGGTTTTTTAGCGGCAATTGCAGCTGATAAATGCTGCTTCATGCCCTCTGGCAAAGTGAAGTCTATTAATACGTCAACATTTTCAAGCTTACTTTGCTCGGAGCTAAAACAGATATTTGCGTCTGCTTGAGGCTGCAATTGATTAACTGCTTTATCAAGATATTGTGAATTATCTCGTACAAAGGCGTTGGCCAGCTCTACTTGTTGCGACAAATAACAGGCTTCAATCAATGCTAACCCCATTCTGCCATTCGCACCGTAAATACCTATTCTTGTCATACGTTACCCTTTTTTATTTGCGATGTTGATTATCCAAAAGGCAGCAACGATGGCTAACCGGATAATAGAAGTGTGTTTTTGCGGGAGTAGAGTTTACCGTATCTGTGTGTCATAGTCAGTTAAGTTGAAAATAATAAAACATTAGACTTTAGACGTCTAAACATATAAACTGCCGCGCTCGCTCACCTATTGAAGTTGAGAGATTTTCATCTTATGCCAATTGCATTAAGTAAATGGGCTATTTTGAAGCGGAGAAATAGCTTTAGTAGCTAGGCAAAAATTTTGCGATTCATTTGTTCTAAATGAGAAATTTTTAACGACGCTAATATGCTAGTTCCCCCTTCAAATTGGTTGGAGAATTAATACAATTGGTATTAGGTGTGTTGTGCGGTTTTGCAGCTGGTTATTGGCTGTGCTTTATTGTTGGGGAGTGCTATGCAACCAAATTACAATCAAACAAAGGCGAAACTATCATTATTGCCGCTGTTGACCTTTGTAGGGATTTTTCTTGGCGCAGGATTGTATTTGCAATCGCAAGGCGTTGACTATGCGTTTTATCAATTAAAAGCTCCTGTCGCGATTCTACCAGCCATCGTTCTCGCTTTTTTACTTAATAAAGATACCATCAACCGCAGTGTCGAAACTTTTATTCAAGGCGCTGGACACAGCAATATTATCACCATGTGCCTCATCTATTTATTAGCAGGTGCTTTTTCTGCGGTTGCAAGTGCCACTGGCGGTGTGGACGCTGTGGTTAACGCCGGTTTATCACTTATTCCTCCGGCATTTTTATTACCCGGCTTGTTTCTTATTTCTGCTGTCGTCTCTACCGCAATGGGAACCTCCATGGGCACAATTGGTGCAATTGGACCTATTGCTGTTGCCGTCGCGATGAAAACCGGAATTGATCCGGCACTGATGGCTGGTACCATCGTTTCGGGCGCAATGTTTGGCGATAACTTATCTATTATTTCCGATACCACAATTGCAGCAACGCGAACGCAAGGCTGTGAAATGAAAGATAAATTTAGAGAGAATCTAAAAATAGCCCTACCAGCTGCGCTGCTGACTGTTTTACTCTTGGTGTTTTTAACCCCAGAGCCGCAGGTTGTAGAAACCAAGCCGTTTGATTGGTTATTAGTTTTACCATACGCATTTATTTTGGTCTTGGCGGTGATTGGTATCAATGTTTTTGTTGTGCTCTTTAGTGGTATCGTTTTTGCTGGCTGTATGGGTTTTGCCGGTGACTATCAAGGCGCTGCGTTCTTAAACGATATCTATAAAGGCTTTAGTGATATGCAGGAGATTTTCTTGCTGTCGATGTTCATTGGTGGTTTATCTGAATTTATTCGTATCAATGGCGGCCTAGATTTTTTAGCCAAACAGATCCAAAAAATTACCAGCATTATCGCGAAATGGCACCGTCAAGTAGCTGATCAACTCGGTATTGCTGCACTAGTGTTAACAAGTAACTTGTGTATCGCAAATAACACAGTAAGTATCATAGTTGCAGGCCCTGTTGCTAAAAAACTGGCTGAAGATGGAAAGATCTCAGCTAAGCGCTCGGCAAGCTTATTAGATATTTTCGCGTGTGTTATGCAAGGCTCTTTACCCTATGGTGCACAAGCACTGTTACTCGGGGCCACGTTTAAAATCAGCCCTTGGGATGTATCTAGCTCTTCTTATTACTGTTTCATTTTGGCTTTCACCGCCATTACCGTTATCTGTCTAAGAAGAAATAAAGCATAATTTATTCGGTTTACGCGCCCAACTTTGGGCGCTTTTGTTATACTTTCATTTTTAACGCTATCCGAATTAATAAATGAAAATCAACACGCTCATCATTTCCTCCTCACTCGCTTTTAGCACATTTGGTTATGCTGCTGATTGGAGTACAACGCAACTACATATAAACCGCGGTGATTTCAAAAACCCGTTTACCAGAAACGAAGCAACGGCAACGGTTTACTCATTACAACATGCGTCTGGATATCGCTACGGCGATAATTTCTTCTTTATCGATTACAGCAAAGATGACCTTAGTGATGGTTACCAAGACGGTGACTTTTATGGAGAGTGGTATTCGAGCTTGTCGATGTCAAAGATTGCAGGCTTTAAGTCTTCTTTCGACGCCATAGCTGACGTTAGCTTAACCATGGGTTTCAATGCAGCCGGAGACGCTAAGGTGATGAAATACTTACCTGGTGTCAAAGTAAATTGGAATTTTGATGGGTTCAATTTTTTCTCTTCTACATTCACACTTTATCAAGACGATAGCCAAGGTATTAGTCATGGCGGTGCGCCTAAAGAAAGTGATAGCTGGATGATAGATCTCGCTTGGGGTTACCCCTTTACAATTGGCGAGCAGAAGTTCTATCTCACAGGTCACGTAGAATATATTGGCGAGCGAGAAAACGAGTTGGGTAATGACGTAAAAGGCTGGTTGCTCGCGCAGCCAATTCTACAATGGGATCTAGGCAACGCGGTAGGTATGCCTGACAATCAGTTAATGTTAGGGGTTGAATGGCAATATTGGCGTAACAAACTTGGCACAGATACCAATGAATCTGTTCCCCAGCTACATCTAGCGTGGACTTTCTAACTCTAAACTTGCTTTTGACCTTTGATGTTATACCAATTTAACTTAATACTTGTTCAATTTGAGGAATTAAATCTGACGCTAGCTGTGTTAAAAATTTATCATTTAGAACAACTAAATAGCAAAATTTTTGCCGGGCTATCGACAAGATTTTTTTGCCTCAAAATAGACCACTTAATTAAGTAAATTGGTATTACTCTGTGATGGTTGAGTCAAAGGTACTCATTATTTATCAGCCTCACCTGATACATCTACTATTCAAAGTATAAAGAGTAGTGCTGTGGTAATAGTTTTTTGTGATGAATTAGTGCTTACACCAAGATAGTGCAACTTCCGGTAGCGAAGTATCCGGCGGTACATTGGCGGCCACTTTTTGCTGCTCAGACAGTAACGTATTATATGACGCTATCAATTCTGGGAGTTGCAATGTATAAACATATTTCTCCATATTACTGCCGTAATCACTTTGGAGCAATATGGGTAAAGTCGAAATAAGAAACTCAACTTGATCTCCTTTTGGCTGTATGCCATTTCTACTTTTTTGAAAAATCAGCTCCTGCCAAGTAAACACAATGGATAATTCTTTATCCTCTACCGCACTTAGCTGAGTTTTCACTGTATTCATATAGCGCCTAAAGTTTTTCCACTGATTGGCAAGCAAATAAACATTTAATAAATTTAACCCCGTATAGCTCGCTTCGTAAGCTTGCTCTGCTTTTTGATGATAGAGGAAAGCTTGCCTATATAGTCTCGCAGCATGCTGATATTTACTCATATCAAAATAAACATTAGCTAAGTTATTGTTAAGTGCCGCTTCCAGTTGCTCATCCTTCACCTCAGACAATGTCGGCGCTAAAATATTGATTGCTTCTTCTAACTGCCCTGTTGTTCGATATAAAACGGCAAGATTATTAACGATAAGTGGCCTTTGCTCGTGAGTTGAGTACTTAAGAGCACATTCATAGTTTTTTTGCGCAAGCGCAGGCTTACCGATCCGGCGATAATAAATCGCGAGGTAATTTGCAATTTGCCCCTTTTCGGACTGCAAATACGCAAGCCACTCAGTATTGTCGGAAAATAGCGCTACTATTTCACGAATTCTGATCGTATCGTTTGTTTTAATTGCAGCTTCTAAACCGGCGCGATGTAACTCATAGATACCTTTAGAGGGCTGTTCTGGAAGTTTGGGTAACGCAGCTTCATATACTCGAGTTGCTTGTGTTGGGTTTGAGATGTTTAAATCTTGAATAACCTGTAATGTCTTAAACAATTCATCAGGGGCGAGTACTGTCAGAGAAGAAACAATAATTAAAACTGGTAGCACTTTCGCTCTCCGATTTCCTGATTTAAAGTAATCATAGTGGAGCTTCCGCCGGTTAGCAAAATGCCCGAGCGTGCAGAAGTATAAAACCGCTAGCGACTTCACATTAAACACATCAAATCCATTAAAGTGGGTCATCAAAATATGGACTCTGTGACTACAAAAACTAAAAGCAGCACAACAAGGTATTTACTCGATGCAGAAAGACACAGCAATTAAACAGTCACAACTTAATAGAAAGATGACACAGGCCATCGAGTATTTTACTTCGGGCCAAGATCAAGCAGCAGAGCAAGCATTTCAGCAACTATACCAACAGCAGCCCACCCAGCAGGTCATTTTATATCTCGCACAATTGGCGCAGCGTAGACAAGCCGGGAGTGAATGGATTGAACAACTTGAAGCTCTGCTACATAAACACCCAGATGTACCAGATAGCTATTATATTCTCGCTCGCAGTTATCAACAAAACAGACAACTACCACTCGCCGCTCAAACCTTCTATCAAGCGCTAGGATGGCGCTTGCAGCATGACGCACTGACAAACATTGCAGCAGTTCAATCATCCGAAGTACCAATACATGAAAGCGCGAGCTCAACTAAACTAACTCCTGAAAATGCATTACACCTATTACTACAAACATTGTCATCCTTAAAAAAGGCGGGATTTTATGCTTTTCCTACGGCTGGCACTTTGCTTGGGTTAGAGCGTGAAGGTCAACTCTTAGAAAATGATAAAGATGTTGATATTGGTATCGACTGGTCTCACATGAAAAGCGCAATCGAACATTTACAGCATTTTGGCTGGCAGGAAGAAGCGCAATCCTATGGACTTATAAACCCTCGATGTTTTCGCCACCAATCAGGCTTAGTGCTTGACCTTTGCGGTTATGCCACAGAGCAAAGCACTGGAGACACCATATCAGGTTTATGGATGCAAGACGTACCTTTTACTTGGAATAGAGTGACGCGCTTCTCTGCTATTCAAGTTGTGAGCATCAGCTCACCTGCTGGAGAAATTTGTTATCCCCAGTATCCAGAACAAATCTTACAAGCATTATATGGGCTGGATTGGAAAATACCTGACGCAAATTTTGATACCATTGTCTGCGCCCCGAATATTATGCAAGATTCCTACTTATATTACTGTTATGCCTACTCTCACCTCTACACTGAGTGGAAAAAAGGCAACTTCAAAAAAATGCATGCCATGCTTAAGGTGCTATTACAATTCAAACCTCATGACGGTCTTTTAAAAAATCTTATGCAGTTCGTACAAAAGCAGATGAAATCACAACAGCCGTGCCGTGTTTTAGCGCTTGGTTTTTTTGATCTGCTTCACCCTGGTCACTTAACGTATTTGTCGTTAGCGAAATCACACGGAGACTACT
This sequence comes from Pseudoalteromonas sp. CO348, assembly GCF_004208845.1. Lineage (NCBI taxonomy): Bacteria > Pseudomonadati > Pseudomonadota > Gammaproteobacteria > Alteromonadales > Pseudoalteromonadaceae > Pseudoalteromonas > Pseudoalteromonas sp. CO348. Next base: position 85,683 of record NZ_SGPI01000018.1, read on the forward strand.
TAGTTGTTGGGGTCGCACCGGATGCTTTTGCGTTAAAAAGTAAGGGGCGACCGCCAATAATGGATCAAGACGAGCGCTTAAGTATTATTAAGGCATTAGCATGCGTAGATAAAGCGGTTTTAGTCGGTGCACCAATGGCCGATACTGAGCGAGCAGCGCACTGGATCGCACAACAAAGTGTAAACCTTGTGATCTGCGGTGATGAATGGCAACACACGCCCCGCTGGCAAGCGTTGGAAGCAGCTTTAGCACCACAAAATATTCGGGTTGTTTATATTTCTTATACCCAAGGAATTTCTAGCACTAAAATTAAAGAAAGAATACAAAACTTCAATGAGAGTTAACGCTGTGTATCTGCTGGGAGCGAGTGTTGAAACGGGTTTTGATGTACATGTACGTTCTTCACTGTCATCAAAAGGAAATCAAGCCATCGGCGGGTAAACCACCTTATATGGACTCCTCCAATTGTACAAGCCACTTTTAGCATTATTAGTGTGATTGCGTGCTTATATCCGGGCTCTTGA
>NZ_SGPI01000041.1:0-78873 GCF_004208845.1 Pseudoalteromonas sp. CO348
GATAGGGCTTACCTCAAGTCATTTGGCATATGTAATTTATACATCGGGGTCAACGGGACAACCAAAAGGCGTGATGGTTGAGCACAAATCGGTCGTGAATTTGATACTCTCGCAAATCAATACGTTCCAGTTTGAATATAATGGAAAGGAAGTTGGTATATTACTTGCCAACTATGCATTTGATGCAGCGGTAGAGCAATTATTCTGTATGTTATTGACGTCTAATACCATTGTCATTCCTTCTTTTGCAGCGTTACTGTCCCCTGTAGAGATATCTAAGTTATTAGAGGAAAACAAAGTAACTCATATAGATAGTACACCCTCGCATTTACTGACCTTAGGTGAATGCCTGAATTCGAAGTATTTAAGAAGGGTAGTCTCCGGTGGAGAAAGTATAAGTTCAAAGCTATATGAGTTAGTATCACCGAAACTGGATTTATACAATGTGTACGGCCCGACAGAAGCTTCAGTCACAAGCAGTGTTTCTCAAGTTAAGTATTCAATAGGGCGGCCAATAGCTAATGTGGAATACTATATTTTGGGTGAGGGTCAAACATTAGTTCCTTCCGGAGCCATCGGAGAGTTATACATTGGAGGAGCAGGGGTAGCAAGGGGGTATCTCAATAAGGAAGAGTTAACTATGGAGCGCTTTATAGAGAATCCATTTAGAAATGGAGACTCAAACATTTCATCGCGATTGTATAGAACAGGTGATTTAGTTCGCTATCTACCAAGTGGATATGTCGAATCTCTGGGCCGAATAGACGACCAAGTAAAGATCCGAGGGTTTAGGATAGAGCTAGGTGAAATTGAGAATACGCTCTCACAGTTAAGTATGATTGACTCGACTATGGTTTTAGCACAAGAGCGTGATGGCAATACTCAGTTAGTCGCTTATGTTAAGTTAGATGATACTAGCAATGAAAGACTAGATATTGTTGATAAAATTAAAGAAAAACTAGCCCTGACATTACCAAGTTACATGATCCCTAGTGGCATAGCGATAGTTGAAACTTGGCCGAGCACTCCAAATGGTAAAATTAATAAACATGAATTATTGAATATAAGCCGCAATTTATTTATGGATAAACTGGAGTTTGAGGCGCCAAAAACTGATATTGAGCAAGTGTTGGTTTCTATATGGGCAGAAGTCTTAATGCGTGATTATCGAACTATTAGCATCAACACTGATTTCTTTCTTTTAGGTGGACACTCTCTGTTACTAGCAAAGCTAGCGGATTTGATATACAAGCGCTTGAATAAAAACCTGAGCCTTTCGATGCTCTTTGGTAACACCACAATAAAATCTCAAGTAGCTCTAATTGAAGCCAATACAGAAGATGATTCGGCACTCTTTACATGGTTAAGTTTTGATAAAAGTGTATCTGAAAACTATATATTCATACCTGGTGCGGCCAGTACATGTAGGGACTTTATCCATATTACGAGAGATCTAAAATCACAAGGGTTTAATGTTGGTGAATTTCGACATGTGGGTATGAATTCAGGCGAAGGCTTTTTTCAAACGATTGGTGAGAATGTAGAAGCATTTGGAGAGTATTTATTTAGTTTAGAAGATAAAAAGGTAACGCTAGTTGGCCACTCCTATGGGGGCGTATTGGCCCTTGAACTATCAACATATTTGCGTAAACTGAACGTTGAAGTGGAGCTAATATTGTTAGATACCTATTTTAATCAACCTAACCAAAAGAAGAGTGCTAAGTTTAAAAAGACAAAAGTACAAACTCCTTTAATTGAGAGGAGCTCAACGGTTGCACCTATATATTTACTAGAATTATACCAACATCAAGCCAATTTATTTGATGAGTATAAACCAGACGAAAGTGTGAAAGAGCCAGTGACATTTATTTTTGCTAATCAGAGCTCATTTTGTCAAAGATCTTACAAAGAGTACTTAGAGAAGCTCTTTTTTCAAACAGATTTAGACTATATGGCTGTAAGCGGAGATCATTTCTCAATGCTTGAAGGAGAGAATGCAGAAAGTATCACTAAAATAATAACTAGGAGTAGAAATGAACATGTGGCCTGAAAATATTAAAAAGGAAAGTAATAGACCCTTTACCGGTGAAGAATATTTAGCCAGCTTGAGAGATGATAGAGAAATTTACATAAATGGTGAGAGAGTAAAAGATGTAACCACCCATCCAGCATTTAGAAACTCGGCTAGGTCCATGGCTAAATTGTATGATGCATTGCATGATGAAGAGTTAAAGAGCAAGCTTTGCTGGGATACGGATACAGGTAATGGTGGCTATACACATAAGTTTTTTCGATTTGCCACGAGCTCCGATGAACTAAAAGAGCAGCAAGAAGCAATTGCTGAATGGTCTAAGCTTACTTTTGGGTGGATGGGAAGAACTCCTGATTATAAAGCTGCCTTTGGAAATGTGCTTGGCGCAAATACATCTTGGTATGGAGAGTATGAAGAAAATGCTAAGAATTGGTATAAACGTATTCAAGAATCATGTTTGTATCTTAATCACGCAATAGTCAATCCACCTATTGACCGTCATAAACCGCTAGATCAAGTAAAAGACGTATATGTGAGGGTCGAAAAGGAAACTAGTGAGGGGATTTGGGTTAGTGGGGCTAAGGTTGTGGCAACCAATTCGGCATTAACGCACTACACGTTCATTGGCCAAGGTTCTGCTCAAGTCATGGGTGAAAATCCTGAAATGGCACTCATGTTCATATGTAGTATGAATGCTCCGGGAATGAAGTTAATTTGCCGTAATTCATATGAGCTAGCAGCAAAGAATGGTGGTAATCCTTTTGACTTCCCTTTATCTAGCAGGTTTGATGAAAACGACGCAATCTTAATACTTGATAATGTATTCATACCAAAAAACAACATACTTATAAATCAAGATGTAGACACTTGTCGTCGATGGTTTGCTGAGGGGGGGTTCGGTAGGTTGTTTCCAATGCAAGGAGCAATACGGTTTGCAACAAAGCTAGATTTTCTTGTTGGGCTTTTAAATAAGTCTTTAGAGTGCACTGGTACACTGGAATACAGGGGAGTTCAAGCTCAATTAGGGCAGGTCGTAGCTTGGAGGAATATGTTTTGGTCTTGTATTAGAGCTATGAGTGCAAATACTGAGTCATGGCATTCTGGAGCTGTTCTGCCGAATGGAGATGCATTGCATGCGTATCGAGTTTTTGCGCCACAGGCATACAGTGAGATCGTAAACATTGTAAAATCGACAGTTGCAAGTGGCTTAATTTACCTTCCATCTGGACATATGGATATAAAAAATGATTACCTAAATCAATACTTAGAGCAGTATGTACGGGGCTCTAACGATATTAGCTCTTTAGAACGAATTAAGGTTTTAAAGCTTATGTGGGATGCAATTGGAACCGAATTTGGCGGGCGTCATGAGTTATATGAGATAAATTATGCGGGCAGTGCTGAAGAAGTAAAAATGCAATGTTTAAGGCATTCTAGAAACTCAAAAAATATGGACGGCATGGTTGCTTTGGTGGATAAATGTATGAGTAGCTATGATATCAATGGTTGGGAGTCTGGTTCTGGGTACGTTTCTTCATAATTATTGAGAGAAATAGCTTTGCTAGGCATGCTATGTTCAGGTAACAATCTTTTAATGTTGCATGATTTATGTACAGCATAGAGTAGCTTTACACACTCTGGGTAATCTCCATTGTTTGTGAGGCTACCAACTTTTTAACCCGTCATTAACTGCAATGGAGGTGGGCAGTCTTGTAATCCGATTATTCAATAAGCATAACTTAGCCCAGATACAAATAAATCGCATGGGCTCTATACAAAAATAACTTAGTTACAAGCTGAAATAGTTTCATTCAGAAATTAAGACGCGATGGTGATTTTAAGAATGCCAAATCTATCAAAACTCTAAAAATGGTAAATTCATATATTAAGACCAAGAGTAAGCTCTAACTACTCGACAAAGCTCAAATCTGTGCATGCTATCGGGAGTTAGGAATTACAATTATCAATACTTCTGTTTTGCCCCTTACGTAGATAGTAATGGGGTATTTGGTACTTTATTTAATTTAATTTTATTCAACTGTGGTTCCTTTTTTAGGTATTTATATTAGCTGGGATATGGTATGAAGTATCAATTGGCAAATAATAAAGACGAGTAAGATTGAACAGTTATTCGCTTTATTTGGTTAATTTTAGGTTAAAAGTGCATTTATTTTGTTGTTTATGATGATTTTATATTTTTTAGGTGTTTTCTTTGTTTCTTTTTTTAAACAAAATGTCTTGTATATCTTTGGAGTCAATGTTACTTTTCATTACGTCCTATGCAACAATATGATGAAATAAAAGGATATTAAAAAATGGGTCGAGCTTACAATTTTTCCAAGGTAAATATACATAAAGCAATTGAAAATGCTTATGCTGCGGGCTACAGGTTGGGGATTTCTGATGGTAGGGAGGGAATAATGGTTAGCCCTAAGGAAGTTTCAAAAATATATGTAAAAGAAGAATTAAGAAACTCACAGAATGTTAGGCAGGCTTAGTTATGATTTATGAATAAGTTAGGAGACACATAGACCAAACTATCCATTTCATATGAATTGATACACTCCATGTTTTGAAAAACTGATTTTGTTTGGCTACTAGCTCAGTTCCAAACCTGCAGTTTCGCGAGAATAAGCCTGACTGCCAAAGAACTTTGAGCTAGGTTTGCCGTTTTAAAATATGCGTTAAGTTAGCCGGAAATTGGATTTTCATTTACGTTGTCAGAACTTTGTAGGAGCTCTACTACTTGGTTTACAGCTTTTTGTATTTGATTTCCGTCATTCCAATCTAATTCTAGCCAATTTATGCCTGTATCTAATTTAAAAATATTCAACTCTAGCAACTTTTTTATGGATGTTGGACTTAAACTAAAGTTTAATTTAACTTTCTCAGGTGCTTTTGGAAGAGACTGCTCAATTCCTGTTAGCTTTTTGGCTAACAAATTGTTGATTTCTTTTTTATCACCGATGTTTAGTTGCTTCTTTCCGTATTGGTGTCGATATTCCTTTTCTGTATCTAAAACAATTTTTTTTACGTTAATGAAAGTTTTTTTCAGCCCAGTTTTGTATGATTCAGCGACTGCTGAATAACGAGTCAGAACATTGTAGTTGTCAAATGCTCCCATGGAAATCCCCAATTTTGACGCGGATTGCTTAACTGTTAGTTTCTTCCCTCCAAGCTTTAACCTTGCGTTATTTAGAGCATCAAGTTCATGCATAGCTCCAGAAAATGCTTGTAGCTTTCCATATGGGCTCAAATCTTCACGGCTAGCATTTTCAACAAACTGTTTCGTTTTAAGTAAATATGGCTTGCTATCGTATACTTTAAATTGTGCCGCAGAACCTTTCCCGTTTGCATATAACAAGGCGAAAAACCGGCGGTGTCCAGTGACAATTTTATATCTACCGTCTGAATCAAGAGGGTATACCGTGGGAGCTTGAATTAGGTCTGATTCGATTATGTTTTCACCTAACTCTACTATTGAATCGATGGACTCGTTTGCCTTTTTCCAATCAGTAGTTCCATATGTTAAACAATTCAGTAAAACAGATTTACCTATAAGGATAAAGCCATCTGCACCATATTGCTTTGCAAGCTGACTTTTCGTAATTTTACGATTTATAAAAGCGTTCGCGTCTGTATCAGAGATAGCTATTGCGGGAAAAAACCTTGCATTCTCTGCATCGGGCAGAATACTATCCAAAAATATTGACTTAAATTCGAAATTTTCAGATGGCAGATCTGGACCATTGTTCAAAGCGTTCAATAGAAGTGTCTCATCGGAAAGCGCGTTCATTCTTTTTGCATCTCCTACTATAAGTTATTTGTTGGGGGAAAGTTACTACACGGTTTAGAACTGTATACTCGTCCGAGACGGCTAGTTAGAAATCCTTTCAGTATTCATGTTAGCATATAGTGTTCTATTCAAAAAGTCGCAAAAATCAGATTAGTATCATGGTATTCATGATTAATCCTAAGGAGTACTGTGGCTTTCGATGTTTGGTTATGTTTGATGGCTTTTAAATTCGATAAACTGAATTAGCTTGTACGAGTGTTCGGTAGATACATTATGTTCCGTAATTTACAGTGTATAATTATGTCGGTTAGCTATATCAAGGGATCCCTATTGAGTTCGGTTAAATCAGCGACAGGTCAGCGACATAAGAAACTTCTTGATACTGCTGACCTGATTTTAGGTTAGCGCTAGCGTAATATTCTGCGTCTAATTGCAACCATGACGCTACTCAATAGAATAAAGAAGTAGCCTAACGCACCACCTGAACTGCCTTTATCTCCCTTATCGGTCGTCGTTGGCGTTGAGTTCGCTTTGTACTGTGCTTTTACAACCAGCTCACTGGTGACTTGGTCAAAAGCTAGATCCCAACCGGTAAATGTATAACCATCTCGTTTTGGCTCAGTGGGCGGCGTTGCTGCTTGTCCATGAGCAACTTCTGCTGCTTTGATGACGGTGTCATTCCAATCCACAAACTTCACTTGATACTTGTTAATCTCAAATTGTGCCGTAATGGTAAGATCTTGATTGACATTATTAAAGCCGGTATTCCAGCCAGTAAATGTATAACCTTCCCGGGGCGGAACTTGAGGAGCCGTTGCAGCACTATTTTCTTCAATAGTTTGAGTAGAAAGCACGCTTCCATCCCAGTTCTTAAACACGACACTAAATTGCTGTGGTTCATAGCTTGTTACCTGAAATGCGACTTTGTTGTCTGTGTAGTCTAATTCAGGGGCTTCTGATGAAAAGCGAACAGTGGGTGCAAACACGCCAGCTTCGTTTGGCGTTACAGTAAATGAAACTTGAACAGATTTAATATCAGACGCGCCAGAAAAACTACAGAAGCGACTGTTACTCAGGTCGATGCAGTTAACTGTATATCCTTGATCTATAGAATGGAAATCAAATTTGACTGCGGCGTCAGCATCGGGGTAGAGATCAAATCGGCGCGGTAAACTGGACAGTGTGTTTTCAGATATTTCCAGTGTAACTCGATTGCTGGCTCCCGTTTTTACCTGTTTTGCTCCCGTTATATCTTTCACTGAGATTTTACTGATCCGTTCTTCATCAACAAAGATATAAGGTGTGGCGCCTAACGTTGTTAATTCTCGTGCTTTTGCACCTTGGCTATAAATGCCAGCAGAATCTATTTGAATGTTGGCATCTAACTGCCAAACACCTTGACCTTTTTGCAAGTCATCTTTGCTGAAATTTAGGCTTGTAGTGCCAACAAACGTATTCTGATCACTGCCTTGTTGCCACTGTTCTATGGTAAATAGTTTATCTTTTGCCTCGGAGCCGTCCGGTGCCCTGAGAGAGTAGTAGCCTTTGGCCATACCAGAAATATCTGAGGCAGTGACAGTTAAGGTAACGTTTTGCTCATTATTAGTTGAGGTCAATTGATGTGACGAAAAAGCGACATTGTCGATGCTTGGTGGGACAATATCTAGTTCAGTTTTATTTTTAACATTGATAGCGGAAGGCAAGCCTAGTTTATTAAAGTGGCCTCGATTGTAAGCACCAATATTTCCATTGCTATCAGTTAGCATCGCAGAGGCAACAAACCACTCACCTGGCAACGCTTTATCTGTAAAGGTAAATGAATAATTCGAACGATACACCCCTTCGACGTCGGTTTCTTGCCAATCAGATGACTCAGCCTGTTTTATCGCAAGTGATTTATACTGGCTAGGTGGTGAAACCCTTATTACACCTTTAGACATCGTTGAGTGGTCATAAGCTTCTATGGCTATATTTACCGTTTTATCACCTGTATTTACATCAACTTCAGTGTCAGAAATGGTAATAGATTTTATTTCAGGGTTAACGCCTTCTGAGACTTTATCATTCGCGACGATGATATGTGGGTTAAAGCCTGCAGCTTCAATTTCACTCTCGCGCAGCCAAAAGCGAACAGCGTTGTTTACATCAAGTATATGGCCTAGGGTTAAAAACCATTTTCCATTGATGTCAGCATCCGTGAAAGTGAAACTAACCTTACTTTCGTAAACCCCCGGTTCGTCCGTTTTCTGCCAATTAGCAGCGGCTGCAGATTTATTGCCACCCCAACTGAAGCCTGTTGGTGGTGATAAATAAACGCGTGAGGATTTTACACCGCTTTCATCATAAAACCTTAATGTAATATCAACGGTTTTGTCACCGTCGTTGACATTAACTGAGTTGGAGCTCAACTGGATTGATCTTAACTCTGGCGGGTTTCGTTCAGTTTCAGTTGTCGTTTTTTGTTCTTGGTAGCAGTGGGTATTGAGTACATCCAACATAGCTTCGGCGGGCAATAAATTGTCACTTGCGCCATTTTCAGCATTTGCCATTAGTAATTCAATTTTTGTATTACAATCTATTTTTGGGTTAGTGATGGTATCTAAACTAAGCGGGTGGCTTGCTTGTACATTCATTGCTGCTAGCCCAGAGACTAGCGTTGCCAGTGTGGTTTTCTTAAAGAGATTAAAACTCATTGTTAGTCCTTTAAAGTTATTGCGTATAGCACTATTTAGCGAAATACTCGGTTAGTACTGATTAGTAGTACAAAATTGAGTAAACACCCTAAATTACCATATGGCTCTAAATCTTTAGAGGTTTTTTTGTACTTAAATTGTGAACAGGTGTGAAAGTCAGTCTTCTCTACTCTTTTGAGTTAAGGTGATTTTTAAGGTGTTCGATAAAAAGTTGGGTTTTATAGGGGGTGTAGTTTGTCTTGGGATAATACGCCCATAATTGTTTTGTTTCGGATTTTACTTCAGGTAATACAGGTATGAGTAAACCTTGGTCGAGCTCCCTTTTCACATAGCTAGGCGCAATAAATACCAGTCCCAAACCTTGTACTGCTGCTGTCAGCATAGCGTCAAGTTGATCAGAGACGAAGTTATAGTTGTCAAATTGGAAGACGTCGCCATTTTCTAAAATAATCCCGCCTAGTTTGTAGTAATAACTGCTTAACAACATTTTATGTTGGCGCAGATCATCAAGGGACTTGATAGACTTATGCTGTTTGAGATAGTGAGGAGCACCAAAGATCTGCATTTGATAATCAATGAGTCTACTACCTTTATGAGAGGCTGAGTCAAAAGCTTCATAGTAACGTGTGATCACTAAATCGTGAGTAAGATCTGGGTGCGCGCCAGGGGCGATGACATTAAGATGAATTTTTAATTTGGGATATTGGGCTAAAAATGAAGCGATATTTGGCATTAAAATGGTGCTGCCTACCGCGAGTGTTGAAGCGATTTTTAAGCTACCAGATGGCGCTTGATTCAGTGCTTGTCCGTGATCTGTTAAACATTCAAACTGGGCTAGCCACAGAGAAGCCTTCGGTAAAAAGTACTCCCCAGCCTCAGTGAGATTGACTTGGCGAGTAGTACGAATAAATAGCGTTAAGCCAAGCTGCTGTTCTAACCAGTCAATTCGCTTGCTCACCGCAGATGCTGAAACACCCTCTTCATCTGCGGCACGAGTAAAACTGCCAAACTCTACAACTTTGCTAAAACTCCGCACTCCGGTTAGCCAATCCATTAATTGTTTCCTAGTAAGAATAAGTGTTTTTATTATTACCTTGTTTTTTGGATATTAAAAGCTCAGTAAAATTACCCTTTATTAAGTTAAGGGGGCTGTCGTGTTTCAAGTTGTGTTTTTAGCTGTTTTGCTGATGTCTTGCTCTCAGATCGCAAGCCAAATCTACATCCCTGTTTTACCTAATATCACGGATTCCTTACAGCTTACGCCTAGTCAAGGACAAGCAGCAGTAATTAGCTATTTCACTACACTAGGAGCTGCGCAACTGCTGGTTGGGCCACTACGAGATAAGTTTGGTGATAGACCTTTATTTTTTAGTGGGCTGGGTATTTTGCTGTTAGGAACGGTTTTTTGTTCGATTGCATCTAGCGCCGAGGTATTTTTTATCGGTCGAGTGTTGCAAGGCATTGGTGCTGCGTCGCCGGTGTTAATTGGTAGAACGCTTCTTGCTGCAAGATTATCGGGTAGTGAACTTAAAAGTGCGATGGCGACGCTATCAATGTCGGTGAGTGTTACTGCTATTTGTAGTCCATTCTTGGCTGGGGTGTTATCTGGCTGGGTAGGGTGGCAGGGGATGTCATGGTTTGCGTTTGCTTATTATATTCTGATACTGGTTTATGGCTATAAAACTATGCAGCAGAGCAGTAAAATTACTATGTCGCTGAGGCCAAACGCGCTCTTTAATGAATATCAAAGTCTATTGTTAAACCGCTCGTTTATTTCCCTCGCGTCGCTCAAATGGTTGCCTACTTTTTTGTATCTCACCATTCAACTGTATCTGCCGTTTTTATTGGCAAGGCAGTTTGGCTTGGACGCCAACGCAATAGGTCAGGCGATGATGATCCCGATGTTTGGCTTACTCATAGGGTCAATTTTAACTAAGGTATTGCAGCGTAAACGCGCTTATTTAGATATCGTGATTTGGACTTGGCCAGCGCTTGTTGTCAGCGTGTTATTGCTGCTATTTGCAAGTGGTAGTGCGCTTGCTGTTTTGCTTGCTTATGCTGCGATTATGTTTGTATTTGGCGCTTATTTTCCAAGTTACATGCACCTTATTGGCGTTTTACATCCAGAGAAAGCAGGAACAGCAAATGCGCTAGTCGGCGCGGTCGAGCTGTTATTTTTTTCTTGCGTGGCTTGGTTAGTCAACCGATGGCTACTAAGTGGCGTTGAGTCACTTGCGGCACTCGTTTTTGGTTGTGCGCTGTTACTGTTTATGACCTGGCGGCATTTACGCACTGTCCTTATGCCGGTTTGTAAAGAGTAATAGAATGCAGAGCTTCTGCTACATAGCGTTTATCTATGAGACTGATGACTATGTATGTGATCTTATGTTTGGGGAAAAATAACAATGCAGTTTGAAACAGAACGTTTATCCATAAGACGAATGACAATGGATGACTTAGATGCGGTTTACAGTCATCGGAAAAACCCAAATACGTCAAAATATATCGGTGCGCCTGCCACGTTTGAATCGGCAAAAGAGAGGCTAATTCAAGCTTGCCAGCCTTGGAAAGGTGGGGTCGATGAGCGTTTGATCCTTGCGATCGTTAAAAAGCCAGAAGCTCAACTTATTGGTGAACTCGTTTTTAAATATGTCGATGCAGGAAAACGGGTCGGTGAGATTGGCTTCCGATTAGCTGAGGCCGAAATTGGCAAGGGGTATGGGGAAGAAGCCGCAACAGCACTGATAAAGGAGGCTTTTCAAAGTCTCTCTGTAGATACCATTCAGGCCATATGCGCCGTTGAGAATCTGCAGTCGCAGCGGTTGATGCTGAAGTTAGGGATGAGACGCAAAACTCGTTTAAAAGCCTTTTTGGATATAGGCAGTGAAAAGCACGATATCTATATCTATCAATTAAATAACCTGAGTTACTAGATAAGGAAATAATTTAAGGTGATTTTAAAACAATGAGTTGGCTCTCTCCTTATCTAAACTTCCAGTTAAATAGAAATTAACTTTAGTTTATGAAGCTTGACCTGTAAAAGGGAACTAATTACAGTGCTTGATTTTAAAGGACTAAACGTGACATGAAAAGAATAACCTTCCTGGCGTTGCTGTTACTCTCTGGATGTCAAACTAGTAACACTTCTGTACCGTTAACAGCTGAAGAGCTAAAACATATTCGCTATGTAGATATGCGACATTTACCCATCAAAACTCAAGCGGATGGTTATTGGGTTCAAAAACGCCGGATAGAACCTATGTATCCAATAGAGGCGGCCAAAGGTGGGATATCGGGATGTGTTTCTTTGACGTTAGGTATAACCCCAGATGGGAGAGTGGGAAGCTATAAAATTACCAGCAGTTATCCCGAGGGCATTTTTGATATCAGCGCACTTCAGGCTATAAGAAAGTGGCGTTGGAACCCCGATGATAATAACCCTGCGCGTCAGGCTATATTAATCGATGCGAAGCTTGATTATTTTGTAATTCAAGGACAAAAAAATTTGGATGAAGCAAAGCGAAACTGTAAATTCACCTCCATTCCGGGGCGTTAAGTGTAGCGTTTTACTGCATAGCGCGCGAACGTATCCGCGCTTTTATGATTTGAGGCAATTAAAATGGAATTTAAACTTTTAGCGCAGCACAAAGCGCTGATACCAATTATTGCTAAGTGGTACAGTGATGAGCAAAACAGTAGTTTAGTTAAACAAGCTAGATTGTACGCTCAGGTATAAGGCTTAATAAAATCCGACTGTCTCATATGTGCAAAACTAGATCGTTCAACAGCAACTTATTATTTTAAATCCAATTGCGATAACGGACGTTCGCCCAACTTGTATTTGGACAAAAGTGAGTTAGGGTATTTATTCGGTACGCCGTATTAAGGTGTTAGCAGCGCAATACAAAAGCCGCCGCACACCACCTTAAACACAAAACGCAACGCATAGCAAAAATATCAAGCGTTGCAAATCACTCTTAAACAAATTGTTATACGAATTATTGTTCACTCAACGCTTTGGCTTCAAATTTGGTATACCATTCAACGAGATGCTCCGAGTGCAAAGTTTCGCTGAATACTGTAAGTGATTTCTTTGAATCAATTTTTTCAATTGACTCAATAAGTTCTTGTGAAGGGAACAATGCTAGATATGCTCGTTCAACTGATACATATGAATGCTTTAGAGTCTTCGATGACTCCAAAATAATTGATACGCCATCTACTTTTACATCTTTTCGATTAAGCAATTTCTGAGCTATTTTTTCGCCAAAACACTTCACTAAAAATTGCTCACATGAACTTTTATTATGAACACAAACCGCTAAATCAACTGATAGTTCTTTAGCCCTTTCAACTGCGAAGCTAACGATTCCAGCATGAGCGCCATTTTGCAAAAGCTCCCATTCTTTAATGAAATAAAACCTTTCCATCTAAACTCCTTTTAATTCAACGCCGCAATGTGCGGATTTTATAAGTGGAGGCGAAGCCGGAACTTTTAAAATTCCGAACCATTGCCTTGTTAGGTGCCATTACAGTAGTGCCAACTTCTTTGATCTGTCAGCATCTATCAAAAGCTCATGGTGGTCTTCATAGAGCTTTTTCACAACCTCTAATGCTATTTTTAAACACTCATCCCTTTTTTGAATGGCAACATCATGAGTTATTTCCTTAACACCATGAACGATTTTGCTTCTTTCTGTATAGAACTTAACTATCTTACTTTGGATTTCCAATCGTTCTTCCTGAGCTTCCGCAAGTAGTTTCGCAATGGAAACCGATATCCTATAGCTTAGCTCAGCATTTCCTCCGAATAGGTTTTCCCAAGCTATGATTGCATCAATAAAGCCATCAATTGGATTCATTCTTTCATTAATAGATGAAAGGATTCGTCTTATTGCTAATCGAATTTTTTCATCATTACTTTCATTTACCAGTTTTGACCAATAGATTACCGCTTCCGTCTCGTTATGTTTTAGCAAGTAATGAGGCATTGGTGAACGGGCTCTGAGGCTCCAGGACATACTTGTACCTTGGCTGAGAGGATCAAAAGCCAACGTCCACGCTTGTGTTATTCCTATTGGAGGACTTCTATCGATAGCTAGTGCAAGTGTGAAAGATAGGTTTTCTTTCGCTGTCTCTAGTTGCTTTCTTGCCTGTTCTAGCTCAGGAGGCCATCGGTTATTATCATCTTGCGGACCCAATTTTACTTTATAGGGATATTTATACTCCAATAACAACCCCAACACTTTGTTTTCACCCCCTAACGTAGATGGCCTGGCCTCATTAGGTAGTAATGACAATATCTCATCGTTGTATGCTCGTAGCTTTCCGCTTTCGATGTCCATTTCAGAAAAATCATCAAAGCCGACATTATGGAAACCTACGAAAGCAGGAACTTCAATTTGATTTCCCTCGCCAATCTCTCGAAGCATTTGAATTGTTTCCTCGACAGCCGAAAGAAGAGCCTGCTGTGAAATCTCGCCTCGGAGTTTCATCAGCTCATAAGCGTTCGCGACAAGTGTGTCTGGAAAAACAGCTAGTTGAATACCTCCCCCTCTACCTGAAGAAGCCATATACTGGCAATGTGTATCCATATCATTTTCACCAACGTTAGTGAAAAGTTTCGACATGGAAACATCATTCATGATGGCGTCAATTAAAACGCCACGCTCTTCCAACTTATAAGTTAATGAGCTTAAATGTGAAAATGTGTTTATAAATAAATGGCTATTTGATGGAAGCTTTATTAAGAATAGAGGGTAAATTTCTAAAGCAATTTTTGAGGCTGATTTAACCAGTGGATCTTCACTTAAAGGTTCGGCCTTTCCCCCGCCTAAGTTCTCATGCCAGACATTAAATATATGCCTTTCATCTTGTAATATTTGTGGAAGTGTATGGAAAACAGAAAAATCCACATCACCTTGGTCAATCCCTTGCATTCGTAATTGCCGACATATCCCAATAAAACTATTAAGTATTTCAGCTCTATCAGCATCCAATTCATATCGACCTTCGCACACTTCGATGGCCTGATCTTCCTCAAGATTCAGGATAAAATGAAGGATTTTATGGCCCATGTTTTTAACGAAAAGAGGGATATTTATAGTTGGCATATTTCCATTCTCTGCTTCCATTGCGCGCACCTAACAATTTTATAGTGCGCTCGTCGCGCATCTTGCTGCCGATGTTACGCGCATGTATTAATAAATCTATTTTTAACAAATAACGTAATGCATTGCCAACCATAATATTTTTATTGACACTAAAGGTACTCTGAAAAAGAAAATGCGCTCGTCGCTCATTTTCTTGAATATATGCGCGAGCTAAATTATTGGAAATCAATTAGCACTTGTCCTAAGCCAACCTCAATGTATGGTTGTCGTTTAAATCAGATCTTTAGAGCATTTACATTAACTCGTTTTGGGGCAGGAGTGAGTTGGCAGAACGACCGCTAGGTATGTGCAAATAGCATACAAATAGCAGACACTCACCATAATATAAATGAAAATTATGGTGAGTGTCTGTGTTAGCCCATACTTCAATAGTGCATTTATCGCGGCGTTTATATGGTAGTGATGATTATAGCTTTGCTTTAGCTGTATACTGTTCCAAACCGAACCTGACGCAACTATGGGATCCTCCTTTCAATGGCAGACCAAGCTATTTCACTTTCTAAATATAATCAAGATTGGCAACGGATGTTCCAAGATGAAAGCTAAGATTAGCGCCTTTGCTTTGCCCCTGGGTTGAAGGTGGTATTGAGCATGTGGGTAGTACAGCGGTGGTTGGTATGGTTGCTAAGCCGGTGATAGATATTATGGTGGGTGTTAAGTCACTAAAAGCGTCAAAAGAAGCTATCAAAGTCCTTACTCAACACGGTTATTGTTATTACCCCTATAAAGCTGACGTAATGCACTGGTTTTGCAAACCAACGCCTGAGTTTAGAACCCATCACTTACACCTTATTCCCTACAATAGTACACTTTGGCAAGAGCGTATTTCTTTTAGGGATAAATTAAGAGCATCATCAGATTTAAGAGTTGAGTACTGCGCATTAAAGCAGAGGTTAGCACAAGAATACAAAGATGACCGCGAGCAATATACTCAACAAAAGTGGCCGTTTATTAGCCGAGTATTAGCTTGACGGTGATTGAAATTCACCTCGTGTTACTTTACCAAGCATGAGTAAGCTGATAGCTTCAAGTACCAGTCTCTTGAATGAGTTATTTAAGTCGATTGGCAAATCACAAAATCATTGATAAGGAATATAAAAATGAAAATTAAGCTCAAGAAAAGTAAGCTTGTAGAACTTTCGGTAAATAGTAAGACACTTAATAACAAATATACACCGATGATTGCCGGTGGTGATACAACAATCCAGCCCCCTTTGATCACTAACGCACAAGAATGCCCTATACGCACGCAGACCTGTACAAAAATAGGTTTATGCTAATTATTCTTAAAAGAAAGGGAAGCTAATTGCTTCCCTTTACCATGGTTATTACTTTAATTCGCTTTTGTCGCTTTATATTTGATAGTTACGTTGTAGTAAGGGAATAGACCGCGTAGGCGGAAATTCCATTTACCTTCTGCAGGTTCGTCAAATACACAACTTTCTTCGCTGCCCCAAAGGTATGGGCGACAGTCGTACTTGAAGAAGTTTGGCATTTTCTTATGGCGTACATATAGGTCTGCTTCGCCTTGACCTGTGATTGACACTTCTAGTTTATCAAAGCCCGCTGGTAGCTCGATTGAGCGATGTTGCCACCAGAACCAACCTGCAAGGCCTGTAAACTCGCCTTCGATAATCGTCGGCTCTTTAGCAAGGTTAAGATCGATAACCACTGGGTCATGATCCGATGCGCGATAAGCGTGTGTTGCGTAAAGACTTGCTTTGTGAGTATCTGATTTGTACTCAGTGTTGTAATCTAGCGCGACGGGTTCGTCAGCATTGATATGCCAATCTGTTACCGACTTTACTTTCTCCATCATCGTGTTTGAAGCAAAGGCGTGATCTAGGCTACCGATACGCCCTTGATACACGTATGAATAATCTAAGCTATTGCCATGAAGCGTTTGCTTGATGTTGGCATAACCATTCTCGACATAGGTGTTGATTGGATCTTCCTGAGCGTAAGCATTCATGTCACCCAGAATAATCACATCATCTTCTGCAACTCCTGTCGGATTTGTGCCAAGCCAAGTCGCTAGGGTATTAACCGCAGTGACTCGAGTTTGGTTCCAACAACCTTGACCGTCATTTTGGTCTTGATCTAAGCCCTCAGCTTTTGAACAACTGCCTTTAGAGCGTAAGTGAGCCATGACCACAGTGAAGATTTCTTCGCCGTTTGCCTCTTTGAACGTTTGTACGACAGGAGGACGGTTACCGTAATCAAATGGTACTGTTTCGGTAAATGCTGGCGTGCCTACTTCAGCTACCTTGTTACTACGATAGATGATACCGGATGTAATTGCATCCCCACCCACTTGGTCAACATTAAGGTTTACAAATGCATAGGTATTAGCAGAGTCTACTGAATTTAAAGCGTTAACGAGGTCGGCAATTGCACTAAACTCACCAAAGCCGTCATTTTCTACTTCAAGTAGACCGATGATATCAGCATCGAGCGCCGAAATTGCAGCAACCGTTTTTGCTTTTTGACGTTCAAACTCTTCTAGATTGTCTGCACCACGTGATGTTGGGAAGCCTGCACCTTGACCGTCACCATTGAAGTAGTTTAATACGTTGAAGCTAGCAATACGTAAATCTCCACGCACTTCTACCTGAGGTGCTTCTGTACGTAGATTAGTATGAACAAAGTTTGGTGTTGTTGTTGGGTGAATACGGTATTGGCTATAACCATATCCCATTACACCCTCAAGGCCCGTCACTGAATCGCCCAGTCGTAAGGTGTTATAGGCATCAAGTGTGGGTGATGGGTAAGGAATAACCTCTGGGTTTTGTACTGATGAACCATCATCAAGTAAAATTTCTTTGCGCTTGTTCTCAGCTTCTAGCTGGTTTGCTGCATCACCAGGAGTAGCTACTTGAGTGCTTTGGTACAAACGTTCAGTACCTAAGCGTACTTCGCCGTAACGTGCAAGTCCGTATGTATCGTTAACGACCAACTCATTTGAAATCGAAACCAACATGCCTTCGTAGGCTTCAAGGCCATTCTCTGCAGGTAAAGTAACGGTAGTCGCTGAAGCCGTTGCAGAACCGCATAGCTCAATTGCGTCGACGTTAATAAGTTGAGTTTGACCATATTTCTCTTCAACTTTACCACGTAATTTAACCACATCGCCGGTGCTTACTGGTGTTGCAGAATATACGACAAAAATACCTTCGGACGTATTACTATCAGCATCATAGTCGGTGCTTTCTTCTTGAATGAAAAAGCCGCCAAGTCCTGCATCTGATTGTAGGCTTGCAGTGACAACAGCTTGAACTTCAACCGTCTCTCCAGCTAATGGACTTGCATCGCCTGCGCCCTGAATGGCACTGATCAAGGTATTATTTTCGCCACAGATAACAGGCTCTGGCTCAGGTACGTCACCGCCATTAATGTGGATACCTAGGTTGCTAAAATCGTCTTTAGCAAGTGCAAGCCATTGTCCAGCGCCAACAAATGCAGAAGTTGCATCGGTGCGGCCAGTGGTTATTGCAGGATCTCTGACAAGCGTTTTATCTTTTGTTCTAATATCGCCATCAATCCATTCACTACCTGGGTCGACACCAACCTGACCTAGGCTATCAACAACTGCACCATTGAGCGTAAGTGTAACGGCGTCATCACCATTAAACCAGCTACTTGTGTTTGTTAACTGTGCCTTTGCGATGATCTCTGCTGCGGAGTCAGCATGAGCAATAACATAAGTTGATTTAGCCGCAAGTTCACCACTTAGTTCTATATTCGTGCGAGCTTCTGTTGCGCCATTAAAGAAAAAATTGACTGAGTAACCAGTTAGATTGACAGCTTCATCACTACCATTGTAGAGCTCAATAGCTTTGTTATAACTGCTACCTTCGACATACTCAGAGATAATCACCTCTGCTTGTGCATTTAGGCAAGCTAATGCAATAGCTGAAGCTAGGATAGATTTTTTAATCATTTTTTATTTTCCCGTGTATTAGAATTATCCGAATTTTTATTCGAACGCAGTATTTTAAGCGCTATTGATGACAATTCAATTAAACTTCACTGTTTGTTTACATTGGTTTACACTAAATTGTGTGTTGAAGGACAAAAGTCGTTGAATTTTATGCCAT
Organism: Pseudoalteromonas sp. CO348; assembly: GCF_004208845.1. NCBI lineage: Bacteria > Pseudomonadati > Pseudomonadota > Gammaproteobacteria > Alteromonadales > Pseudoalteromonadaceae > Pseudoalteromonas > Pseudoalteromonas sp. CO348. The sequence goes on from NZ_SGPI01000041.1 coordinate 18,792, forward strand.
ATTCAAACGTTGCCTGTGAGCAATTATGTGTATATTTCGAGATGCAACGGTTGCGCTATACTCAATTAGGATCGGAGCAAGTATTTGTAGCAAAGTTGCCAGTCAACTTAGTTTGAAAGTGAAGGCGGGAGTGCGTAAACATGGCGATAAAGAGTGTAAAACAGTCATGCCTTCTGTTTATTGCCCTGTCATGCACATCATCGGCAAATGATGCCATAGTGGGAGCACATAATGTTTGGCCTCCCTACGTCATTAACGAACATTCCGGTTTTACTGTTGATTTAGTTCGCGCGGCATTTAAGGCCGAGAATCAAGATTTTGAAATGCTCATTATGCCATTCAGTCGTGCCATGCGAATGGTTGAAAAAGGGCAGGTCGATATGATCCCCGCTTTATGGCGTTCTGAAAGTCGCGATGAACGCTTTATTTTTAGCAATGCTTATTACAGTAATAGGCTGGTACTTATTTCACGTACAGAGCCAACCATTCATTTTAAAGAGTTGGACGATCTTAAAGGACTAAGTGTATGTGCTATTCGGGGCTTTCGTTCTGAAATTGCACTCGCTCAGATCCCACAAATTCGCCTAGAAAAGCTCACAAACCTGACTTCCTGTTTGTCGCTTCTCAATAAAGCGCGAGTAGATGCTGTAGTTAGCGACGAGCTTGCTTTTGTGTATTTACAATCTCAACACGCTGAATTTCACAGCTTCAAAGTACATCAACCGACCATAGCACAATGGCCGCTCCATATTGGCGTTAGCAAATCTTATCCGAATGCAGTAGAAATAATTGAGTTGTTCAATAAAGGTTTGATACAACTTAAGACGAATGGTATTTATCAGGCAACACTTAAAAAGTATCATTTAGATGAGTGAATAAACTAGCATACTCGCTTCTGTTAGTACTGTGTTTTATCGCAAAAAGAAGGGGTGATGAAGCTTAACTTCATCACCCCTTATCGTGAGGTTGTTAACCTGTTAACGCACAGTAGCTTGCCAACGGCGAACTACAGCAAGTGCTAGACTGGCCCAAATCAACCATAATGGCATACTACCGCCATCACTCTTGTTCGTGACGGTATCAGTAGGTGCTTTGTTGACAGTAATATTCACACTACCTTGGACACTTGCCTCACCATCTGTGATTGTGTAGGTAACGGTTTCACTGCCAACAAACCCAGAATTTGACTGATAGGTTATGCTGTAATCAGCATTAACTGCGACACTACCGTGCTGTGCTGTTGCTTCAGTTACTTGCAGCGTATCGCCATCGCTATCACTGTCGTTTGCTAGCACATTAATGGTAATTGGCTTTCCTGAAACAACCGTTGCAACATCGGAAACCGTTATGGGAGCCGTATTGGCAACTACAGTAATTGTAACGCTCGCTCCCGCGGTTCCTCCATTACCATCAGTTATGGCGTAATTCAGAGTATCTACTCCTATATATCCTGCGTTTGGTGTGTAGTACAGGGTATTATCTGAATTGATCAGCACTTCACCAAAACTGGCTGACGCATTTGCTATGGTAAGCATATCTCCATCAGCATCAGTGTCATTCGCTAAAACGTCAATAGTAATATTGGTGTTCCACTTCATACTAATTGAATCGTCTAGGGCTACAGGCATCTGATTATTTGAGAGTAGTACACCCACACCACCTGGGTCCACGATACTGCCATTTGCTTCACCATCGTCATCATTGATACCACCATCTTCTATCTGAAGTTGCACACACCAATGACCTTCAGTCAGTCCTGACGACCAGTTTTCATCTCCTGGAGGAGGACAAATGCCAGGTTCACCTTCTGCACTAAAGACAAGGTTATTTGCGTCTTCCACAAAGTTCACCCAAAGGCCTGATGACGCTTTAAACTTACGGTAAACGGCATCTCTTGGGATTGGTAAGCGCTGTGGCATCACTAATTGATACACTTGACCTGCTTTAGGTAATCCATAAGCGATAAAGTCAAACAAGCCGCCAGTGATTTGTGCATCATCATCGCTGCCCAGTTGTGAGTTACCCTCGTCATCTGTCATGAGTAGGCCACCAGTTTCACCGCTCGCGGTAAACTCGCCTTTACGTAAACAGACTCCAGGGTTACCTTCGACTAAGAAGCCATCCTGTGTAACCACTTCTTGAGGCATAACATTACACTCGGTGATTGCATCTTGGTAATCAGGGATCCCGTCACCGTCGTCATCGGCATAACCTTCTTGGCTGTCAGGAATGAGATCGCCATCGGTATCTTCCGTATCAGATAATTGCTGCAATGATTGGGTCACTTGGATAAATACGCTATCACTATCTTGTGCACTACTTGAATCTGTCGCGGTGTGTGTCACCTTGTAAGTGCCTGGTTGTAGATCCTGAGGGTTAAAGCTCAGTTGCAGTGTATCTTCCGTATATTGGTCGGAAGTCATACCCGTTACTTTCCATGTGCTCGCCACAGTATCATCAACATTTGGATCACTTACCGTTGCAACGACAGACACAGCCCCTTCTTCTTGGCTAACGGTTAACCGATTTTGGTCATTCTGAGTCACAACTAGCGAGACTTCAGGCGCAATATTTTGTTCACTCACCGTAATAGTGGTTTCCCGTTTTGCACCAAGATTAACACCGCTATTCAAGCTGACAGTGATTGTCTCATCACCCTCAAACTCCCCATCTGCAACAGTTTGAATTGAAATATTGGCTTTTGTACCTGAGCTTATCGTTACCGAGCCACTATTCAAGTCATGATCCACACCAGATGTTGCACTGCCTGTCACCGTGTAGTCGACAGTTACTGGATATTGTGGAGCAGGGCCATTTAGCAGCACTTGAATATCTATCCTAGTGCCTTCAGCAATGGTTTTATCTTTACTCAACGACACTAGCGGATTAACTCTCAACAACTGTTGATCTGTTCCTAAATTACCGTTTGCATCTGTTGCTTGCCAGTAGACGTTATGTACTCCCGGTGCAAAAATGGTTTTACCTTCTGTTAGCGTAACGGGTAAAGGCTCTCCGCTGCTATTGAGTGCTGTCGCAGTACCCAAGTTCACTTTGGTGAATAGACCCGTAGCATTAACCTCTAAATCTTCAGGGGCGGTGACAACAGGAGGTTCACCATTGACTGCACCACCTATTTCTAACAGCGCACTCGCTTTAGCTCGACCACCATGACCATCACGAATGGCATAGTTCAGAGTAACAGAACCCGCGAAGTTACTTGGAGCGGTGTACTGTAGAGCATTGTCGACTATGCTGGCGCTGCCTAAACTTGCCTTGACGCCTTCAATAATGAGGGTATCACCATCTACATCGGTATCATTCGCTAGCACATCAAGGGTGAATGTATTATTGGTTGAACCATCAAGCTGGAAGCTATCGTTATTTGCAATGGGTAAGTCATTTACAGGTGTGATAGTTAATGTAACGGTATAGCTATCACTTTGCAGTTCTCCATCGCTTACTGAATACGTAAAGCTATCGTCTCCATTGAAATCAGCTTCTGGTTGATATACCCAGCCTGTACTACTGCTGGTTAATGAACCATTTGCTGGCTGACTACCAACTGTCAGCGTTAAAGTATCATCTTCAGCATCTTGTAATGTCGGCAGAATAGTCAAAGAGGTATCTTCTTTAACAGTGAGCGAGAGGTTTTCACCAGTTGGTGCCGTATTATCAGCAACCACTTCAAGGTTAAATGCTGGTAAACTCGCATTGTCAGTGCCATCACTGACGCTGATTTGAATACCGCTAGTTGTACCAATATCTGTCTCTGATGGTGTACCAGATAGTTCACCGGTTGATGCTGAGAATAATGCCCAGCTTGGCTTATTCGAGATCGTAAAGTTTAGCGTGTCCTCATCTTCATCTGTTGCTGCAGGTATAAAACTATAGTTTTCCCCGACAGTGACTTTCATGCCAGGTGTACCACTGATAGTTGGCAAGCGATTGATGTTGACCACACTTAGCGTGAAGTTAAGGTTTGCGCTTTCACTACCATCACTAACACTGATTGTGATGTTGTATTGCTCACCACCATCATTAAAGGTAGGAGTACCTGTTAGTGTACCCGTTGTACTACTGAATGTTGCCCAATCAGGCGCGTTGGTAATGTTAAAAGTAAGATTGTCATTATCCTCATCAGAAGCACTTGGGGTAAAGCTATAACTTACTCCTTCATTTACCGTGGGGGGAGGTGTTCCACTTATTGTAGGAGCCCGATTCACATCGTTTACAGTGATAGAAAATGTCAGGTTTTGAGTGGCACTACCATCACTTACCGTGATCACTATACCGCTATAAGTACCTGATTGATTGAAGTCAGGAGTTCCTGTTAGCGCTCCTGTCGTCGAGCTAAATGATGCCCAACCTGGTTTATTGCTAATAGAAAAACTCAGGTTGTCATTATCAGGGTCGCTTGCCGTTGGTATGAAATTATAAACACCACCTTCAAGTACCGAAGTAGACGGAGTACCACTGATAGATGGTGCCCGATTCACATTTACAACACTAATAGTAAAGTTCAGTGTCTGTGTAGCACTACCATCGCTGGCCGTTATTACAATACCGTTGTAGTCCCCAGCATCAGTAAAACTTGGCGTGCCGCTCAAAGCTCCTGTGCTGGTACTGAAGGTAGCCCAACTTGGTTTATTGGTGATACTGAAAGTAAGCGTATCTCCATCAGGATCAGAGGCCGTTGGAGTAAAGCTATAACTACTATTTTCATCAACGCTGGTCGCTGGTGTTCCACTAATACTTGGTGTACGGTTTACATTGACGACAGTAATATCAAAATTTAAGGTATCGCTGGCTGTACCATCACTCACTGTAATAACAATACCATTGTATGCACCAGCATCGGTATAACTAGGTGTTCCCGTTAAACTACCAGTTGAGGTACTAAAAGTTGCCCAGCTTGGTTTATTTGTGATGCTAAATGTTAAGGTGTCGTTATCTTCGTCAGTCGCAGTAGGTGTAAAGCTATATGCAACATTTTCGTTAACGGTCGCCGCTGGGGTACCGCTGATAACCGGTGCTTTATTTAGCTCAACTACAAAGCTAAAGGTTTGATTGGTTATAGCGGTAACACCGTCTTCTAAGCCATCCTCTAGTGAAAAGACAAAACTGTCACTCGCATTTTGAGAGTCGTCGTGGGTATAAAAGAGATTACCACTCTCAATATCAGCTTGTGTGAATGTACCATTGCTGCCGAGTGCTTCACCGCTGTCTAAGCTGTCATTACTGTTGGCATCTACAAAGAGGCTTCCGTGGCTTGGTAAGGTAGTTACCGTATACGTCAAACCTGTACCGCTATCATCTACGTCACTTGCAGACAGCGCAGAACTCGTGATGTTTATTGTTGTACCACCATCTAAGGTTAAACCCGTATTCGTTGCGACAACGGGCGCATCATTAACGTTTGTCACCGTAATGGTGAAGCATTGCTCACTAGTCTCAGTACCGTCGGAAACAATTAAACAAATATAGTGATCGCCAACATCGTCGTTGGTCGGTGTACCTGTTAAGGTCGTTTCAGCAGGTGATATCTTTCGAATACGATGGTTACCTGTATCTGCAACGTACACAACGTCATTACTGTCAACCGCAATACCATAGGGTTGACTAAAGCGTGCCACACTTACTAGCCCGTCGGTATTTCCTGAAGCCCCTGCGCTTCCTGCATAGGTTGTTACCACTCCAGTACTGGTGATTTTACGAATGGTGTGTGCAGCTTGCTCGGTTACATAAAGGTTATCAGCGCTATCTGCGGCCACATCATAAGGTTTATTAAAGCTAGCTTGCGTTCCTGTACCATTTGTTGAACCTGCAGAGCCTGTGCCTGCAAAAGTGGTTACAACGCTTGCCGAAGTTATTTTACGAATAGCGTGATTGTTGCGGTCAGCAATAAATAGGTCGTTATTGCTATTGCTACCACCATTATAAGGGAAGTTAAATGTTGCAGATGTTCCCGTTGCGTCCGTAAATCCCGACGAATTTTTACTACCTGCAAATGTGGTTACGACGCCTGCAGGTGTAATTTTACGAACAATATGAGGGTTTGTCTCTACGACATAAAGATTCCCGTTGCTGTCAATAGTAATCCCAGTTGGTGCTGCGAAGGTTGCAGCTGTACCCGTTCCATCATCGCTACCGTAGGTGCCGCTACCAGCAAAGGTCGTTACTACACCTGCTGGCGTAACTTTACGAATAGTATTGTTAGAAGAATCTGCAACGTAAACATTACCAGATGAATCTAGCGTAACGGCTTTGGGGAAGTTAAACGAAGCTGCGCTTCCTGTTCCGTCGTCAGAGCCTGCACTTCCAGAACCAGCTAGTGTCGTTACTACCCCTTCAGGGGTTATTTTACGGATAACATGGTTACCATAGTCAGCGACGTACACGTTACCGTTACTGTCGGTTACCAAGTCATACGGCGATTTAAACGAGGCGGCAGTGCCTGTACCATCTGCATAGCCCGAACTTTGACCTGCAAGGGTCGACACCGTTGCCTCTGTGCTTGTGTTTAAGCTTAACCAGCTAGGAAGCGGAGTACTAGCCGAGATGGAAACGGTGACTGCGTCTTTGTCTGGGTCGCTAGTTGTCACTGAATATTTGTATACTGAATCCTCAGTTGATGCAGTGACCGCTGTGGAAGTAAAGGTTGGCTTATCGTTGACTGCCGTGACGTTTACGGTGCTGGTTGCGGCACTACCATCAACGGTACCATCATTCGGCGTAACCGTAAGCGTCATTGCTGTTGTAGCGTCTGCTGCTGTGGTAATGTTGAGTTTAGTCGTCACATCTAGGTAGGTATTAAGCGCAGCCGCCGACCCACTTAATGTCATACTTTCGGTACCACTTCCTGCTATTGTGACGCTGCTCACTGTACCATTACCATCAGTGCTTGCGATGGTGCCGCTGTCCAGCGCTAAGGTGACTGTTAAGTTGTCATCTTCTCCATCAGCTAACGTTACTGCAGAGAGATCAATCGTTGTCGCGACATCTTCTGTCACAGTAAAACTTGTTGGTAAATTGCTAATTGTAGGAGCTGTGTTGGAGATATTAGCGTCTAGATAGGCTGACTCATGCCATGCAACACAGATAAAGTTGATAGCGTTATTACAGGGGATACTACCAATTAATGCATACCAGCTGCCATTTTGATTGACTATTCCTTTGACACTACTTGAGGATGAAGTACCTCCTGAGCAGTTGCTTGCGGTACTTAGAGTGCCATTGGATTCTGAAAAGCTCCAAAAGTATTTTACGTTTCCCGAATTTTCTAGTATGTCGGATGGAGTGCTGAACACATTACTATTAAGAGCGCTAAGTGTGCCGTTAACAAAGTCATCCCAGTTGGCGTCAGCAAGCTTAACGCCTCCGCTATTATAGACATTGACATTAGGCATACTGTAATTGGTGTCAAGACTGGCGATATCATCCGATGCAGTGAATGACATAACCGCGTGTGCCTTCACAGGTCCATTACTTACAGCGGTTGTTGCTGAACTATCAATTTTATTGTTTAAGCGGCTATGCTTGCGGATAAATTTACTTTTGCACATTGCATCAGCATTCGCTCTGGCTTCTGCTGCAGTTGCACCAAAGTTACCGTTACTCAATTCGCTTGTTTGGTCGGCGTAGTCAAATACCATGAGTTTATCTGAAGCAGGCAACGTTGTGCCATTACTAACATAGTAGGCCTCAAACACTTCAGGCTTAATACGGTTACTCGCCGGTAACAATGAGACAACACCATTGTAGCTGGCAAGGTCGCCTCCAGAGAGCGTAACATGGTAAATCGAGCTGTTACCCGAGTCGACGGTGACTTGTGTGACTGATGCGGTTGTTTTACTACCTGTGTCAACAGTTGTGTTGTTGTCGGCGTCTTGTTTATCTTCATCGCCTAGAATCGTAAAGTCACTGGCAGTTGGTGCAACGGTATGTGCATTAACAAACGTGACTTTAAAGACCAGTTCATCAGCATTTGTCACTTCATCTGATGGCGTGAGTCGTTCGACTTTCTTCCAATTTTCGAGTGCAAATGCGGATGAGGTTAAGGCGAAAAATATACTGCCAGCTATGCAGCTGTTAGAGACAATCTTACGAACACGGCTTAAAAGTGAGCGCTGTGTAATCATAGTGACCCCTGAGAGTTTCAGTTTCTAGGTTGATAACATTAATAGAACTGCTTTGGATGACGTCTTTGTGGATTGATTTTACAAAGATGTCATTTGAGTGTAGTTGATATTTTAAAACCTAGTATCGACAGTTATTAAAAACCGTCACCTAAAACAGGGACTTATAGGGTTTTTGTTTTTATTTTTGCAATTGTTTTTTTCGTAAAAATTTAATGGAACAAATTTATTAACAATATTTCAATATAATTTGATGAATAAAGTTATTAATTGGTCTGGTTTAATATCGTTCGTTTTGTTAATGTCAATTATTGGGTTGGCATTCATTTTTGACTAGAGGAGGCTGGCTGTGTTGTTACTTTCAAAGCTACATCAACTTCCTCTGTTGTTATATTTATGTTGTTGGAGAAAACTGAAGCCGTTGTTTATCAATCATCATTTCCAATAGGTACGAAATACTGGTATCAAAATCTTGATACGCTTTACCGAACTTTGTACGCAATGTAGCTTGTAATGATTCTTGTATCTTTGCTGGCGTTGTACCTTTTACTAGTGCTTCATGTACTGCATTCGAGGCATAAGTTAAAAATTGAATATCTCTAGAAACTGATTTCACCGAGGTATTTTCCCCGTGTCCGGTTAGTACGAGGAGAGGGCTTAATTGCTCCACTTCTTTGAGTACCGAAATGAGCTGGGTAATGTTACCTCTAGGTGTCATGATGGGCATAAAGTTGGAGTTTACTACGTCACCTCCAATTAGAATGCGTTGTTTGGGTAGCCAAAGCATAACATCACCTGGCGAATGGCCATCGTTGGCGAACACAAATTCAACTTCAGTATCACCAAACGTACGGGCTTGTTGATGTAAAATGATTGAGGTAGGGATGGCGAGTGTGCTCTCACCAGTTGCGCCTTTAGTCATATTAAAAAACGCCTTAACATCAACCGGCCCATCGCTTTTCATCGTCTCAGCGGACAAAGAGGTGGAGATAAGCTCTGCCCCGAGTTTTGCAAAAGCGGCATTACCAAGCCAATGATCGGCATGGCTATGAGAGTTGACTACCCAGCGAATTGGCTGTTCAGTTACACGTTTAACTGCTGAGATAATAGCGTTACCAATGTGCTCGGATGAACCAGAATCGAACACTAACACACCTTGATTCGTAATAATAAAATGACTGTTTGAATTCCACCCTTTATTTTCAACTGTTGGTCTGCCATAAAAAGGAGATATTACGCTATAGACATTCTTTGAGACCGAAACGGCTTCTAACTCAAGTGATTGAGATTGTGCACTGACGTGAGCACAGAAGAGCCCAACAATCATGAGCCCTGATTTGATTCGATTTAGCATCGTTTATCCATATTGTTATTATTTATATCTGTACTTGAAGCTGTCTACTTCAAAGACCAATTGAAACTACATTTTCTCCAAAATGAGTTCAAGCGCTTACGCTGCTTAAAGTGTAAGCAAGCGTGTCACCTTATTAAACTCGCTTTTTAAAGCCTCAAATTATCGTTCAGTAGTCGAACATCGATGATCTTATGCATACGTATTCAATAGATTGTTTAGCTAGGAATTCTATATTGTTAATCTTGTGTGAATAAGAGGCGCAATAATGAAAAATATAAAACTAAACCAAATTGCAGCGGGAGTGTTGTTAGCATCCAGTTGCGTTACACCTACACATGCCGCTGAAGGCGACCCAACAACATTCGTTCATTTATTCGAATGGTCTTGGGCTGATGTTGCTACAGAGTGTGAAACGTTTTTGGGGCCAAATGGCTACGCGGCAGTGCAAGTATCACCACCCAATGAGCATATTACAGGGGACCAATGGTGGACTCGTTATCAGCCAGTGAGCTATGAGATTGCGAGTCGTAGTGGTAGTCGAGCCGAATTTGCCGATATGGTCGCGAGGTGTAAATCTGCCGGAGTAGACATCTATGTTGATGCCGTTATAAATCACATGGCTCATGGCAGCGGCACCGGAGTTGCGGGTAACACTTTTGGCAACAAACAATATCCTATCTATAGTCCACAAGATTTTCATGAGACCTGTGCAATAAACCCTGAAGACTACGGTAATAATGCATGGCGAGTACAGCACTGCGAACTCGTAGGGCTTCATGATTTAGACACCGATGCGAGCTACGTACAAAATACCCTAGCGGGCTTTTTGAACGATTTACAGTCTCTGGGCGTGGCAGGGTTTAGGTTAGATGCAAGCAAGCACATGCCCGCAAGTGATATTGGTGATGTGTTAGCCAAGCTAAATCAACCCGCGGTCGTTTTCCAAGAGGTAATTGATCAAGGAGGCGAGGCGGTTTCTGCTTCTGAATATCATCAAAATGGTTTAGTCACCGAGTTTAAATACAGCATTAAACTGAGCGAGACATTTAAGCAAGGCAAATTGGCTTGGTTAAAAAGCTTTGGCGAAGCTTGGGGTATGATGCCAAGTTATAAAGCCGTGGTATTTACAGACAACCATGACAACCAACGCGGGCACGGTGGTGCAGGCTCTATCGTTACCTTTCATGATGGTAAACTGTATGATTTAGCGAATGTATTTATGCTGGCATACCCTTATGGTTATCCTAAAGTGATGTCTAGTTATGAATTTAATGGCGACACTGATGCTGGTGGCCCATCGGTCCCTGTTCATCAAAGTGGTAACCTCAATTGTTCCAGTCAATTATGGCAGTGTGAGCATCGTCGCCCAATGATTGCAGGTGCAATGCAGTTTAGAAACCATACTAATGGCAATTGGACGGTGGCAAATTGGTGGGACAATGGTAATAACCAAATTGCATTTTCTCGAGGTGATTTAGGCTTTGTCGCCATTAACCGCGAATCTTCTAGCATGGTCCAAAGCCTGCAAACGGGGCTTTCTGCCGGAACCTATTGTGATGTGCTAAGTGGAGGTATCGGCCAAGAAAACTGCGCGGGTAGAAGCATCGAAGTTGATACCAATGGTTACGCACAAATTAATTTAGCTGCTATGGATGCCATAGCCATTCATCATCAAAGTAAACTGGCTACGCCACCAGAGACCGGTGAATGGCAACGCACATTAGTTTTTATTAAAGCCGAAACTCAATCTGGTCAGGATATGTTCGTTCGAGGTGGTCTTGATCATGCCGCAGCATTGCAGCGTGGGATTGATTGCGGCGCCGATCCTACTCTTTGCTCTTTACCTATCAAGCATTTGAATATGCGAAGCATGACAACTTCGGCTTGGAAAGTGGCTGATACTAGATTGGATTGGCTAGCGGCTGAAACTGGGCAGTCTAGTGATGCCCAAGGGAGTCCGCTGGATTGGACAACCAATATTTGGCCAGCTAACTGGGGCGCGGAAAAGCGTTACGATAGCGATGGTTTTGGCGTCATGTCACTCAATCAATGGGGAGCACATTACTGGTTGCTGGAAGTAGAAATGGACTGTAGCAAGACATTCAACGGTTGGTTTGAAGTAAAAGCATTCGTTAAAAATGGTCAAGGTTGGGAAGGGGATATTAACCAACAAGACACGCCATATACGAGCAATAATCACTTTGCTCAATGCGGAAAGTTGAACGTGTTTGAGTTTGGCACAAACTCAACCTCTATCTCTTCATTATAGTAAAGATGGACTAGGGCTAACCTAGTCCAGATTTACACTCCTCAGTTCTGTAAAGATTACACCCAATCAATACATTAATTTTGAATATTTATATATTTCATAAGCTTATGTAGTGGTATTGATTCTGCATGTGCTTCTATCTCTACATCAGCAACGTATTGAAGGAGAGAATGATGACGGAGTCAGACAATATTTCAGTCGCGATCTTAGCCACTGACGGGTTCGAACAAAGTGAGCTGATTAAACCTAAGCAGGCGCTTGAAAGCGCTGGATTTAATGTTGATGTCATTTCATTAAACAAGGGTGATATTACCGCTTGGAATGAAGACCGTTGGGGTGAGAAAGTCGCCGTTGATTTAACCTTGGATGAAGCCATACCCAGTAAATATGCGGGGCTCGTTTTACCAGGCGGGTTGTTTAACCCCGACAAACTAAGGCAGGAAAAATCTGCGGTTAAATTTATTCAGGCCTTTTCACAGTTTGGGAATAAGCGTCCAATCGCGGCGATATGCCACGGTCCTTGGCTGCTAATCGAAGCGCAGCTGGTAGAAGGTAAAACGCTTACCTCTTTCCCAAGTATCAAAACAGATCTTAAAAATGCAGGCGCAGACTGGATTGACCTTAAAGTTGCGGTAGACGACAACTTGATCACGAGTCGTAATCCAAATGATCTTGATGCTTTTAATGAAGCAATCATTGAGGCTCTGCAACAAGATACTATCAATTAATCGAAAGAGTGGGTTTGTGCCGTTTCAAACAGACGCGAATTGGTATACATAAGGAGAAGATAATGTCAGATATAAAGAAGACTTTTTGGGAAGCGCTAGACAGCAGCCCCAATGTGATGATTGGTTTGAGTGATGACAATAATCACCATGAGCCAATGCGCGCACAGTTGGATAAAGACGCCAATGGCGAGTTTTGGTTTTTTACCAGTAAAACAAATCGTATTGCCAAGTGTGGTAAAGCGACTGCTCAATTTTCCAGTAAAGGGCATAATGTATTCGCTTGCATTCGCGGACACTTAATTGAAGAAACGCGACAAGACGTACTTGATGCCCATTGGTCAAGACAAGCCGAGAGCTGGTTTGAAAAGGGTAAAGATGACCCCGAGCTTATCATGCTCCGTTTTGAACTGGATGATGCTGAAATTTGGCATGTTAGCCCTGACTTGAGCGGCTTATTAAAACTAGCCGTGGGCAAAAATGTGGAACCGGAAGAGATGGGTGAGCGAGAAACGGTCCAGTTTAGATAATCACATTACTCAATTTGAAGAAGTCACTAGGGCGCAAAGACGGTACTTGTTTTTGCGCCTTCATTGCTTCCACTCACGTGAAAATGTTCCCAAATGTATTGTTAGTAGTGTAAATATTTAGGACTTTGGGGAATTCTCTGGACAACGGCTAACACTGTGATAACAATGAATGTATTGATTTAAAAGTAAGTTGTTTCAGCGAATTCAGGAGTGTACATGGCCACCGGGGATACCTTTGATAATTGGCAACAGGCCTTATCTGCCAGTTACGAGCAATTAATCAATCAACTTGTTACTCATACGCCGCAACTATTGGGCGCGGCACTCATGCTGCTTGTCGGTTGGGTGGTGGCTTGGCTATTGAGCAAGCTAACTATTTCGTTATTTAAGCTTTGCAATCGTGCATTGGTGGGTTTAAGTCAACGAGTGCAAACCGAACAAACGCTTCAGCTAAATCTAAAACACGCTCGATTAATAGGGAAAACCGTGTTTTGGGTCACGATGATGTTTTTTATCGCAGCAGCCACATCCAGCCTTGGCTTAAACTTCTTCAGTGATTGGATCTCTTCGTTACTTAGTTACCTACCAAACCTCCTCGCTGGGATATTTATTATTGTTGGTGGTTATTTGCTTGGCAATCTGGCCAGTGCCATGGCAAGAGCCGGTGCGCAGTCTGTAGGGTTTGCGCGAGTCGAAGTCGCGGGTAACATAGCCAAGCTCGCGATTCTATTTACTGCAACGGTAATAGGTATTGAGCAATTAGGGATCAATATTCAATTTGTGACCAATATGGTGGTGGTGCTGACAGGCGTATTGTGTGCAGGAGTTGCATTGGCCTTTGGCCTTGGGAGTCGAGAGTTAATCGCAAATACCGTCGCGGCAAAACAAGCGCTGCGTCACTGTCGAATTAACGATCAAATTGAAATTGCTGGCGTTTCAGGTACGCTCACCGAAATCACAGCAACGATGTTAGTGATTGAAACTCAAAAAGGGAGAACCCTAATACCGGCAAGGCAATTTTTAAAGGACTCGGCACATATTACCGCGACACACAGTCATTCAAGTAAGCAGTAGGGAGGCTCTATGTCAGCGTTAAACCTCAAAATTGCGCAACACTTTTTACAAGAGGAGCCTGCAGGTGCCGCGCGCTTACTTTCTTTGCAAACGCCAGATATCGCTGCCGAGTTACTAAAAACGTTACCAAATGAAGTTGCTTTAAACGTGCTTAAAGTCATGCAGCCCCGCAGTGCAGCGGAAATTCTGATAACGCAAACGGATGTGGATATTGCGAGATGGCTTGGCAAAATGAAGTTGGCTGATATTGCTGCTATCTTAAGGCATTTACAGGAGGAAGAACTTGCACGTTTTCTTAATCTCATTTCAGTAAGACGACAAACACTCTGTAAGATGTTAATTAGCTACCCAGATTATACCGTGGGCGCATGGGTTGAAACGGATGTATTAATTCTTGAAGAAACTATGACAGTTGAGGAGTCACTACTGCGCTTAAAAAAACGTGACTATATCGGGTTTGCGCTCGTTTATGTGGTAAATCAGCATCGCCATGTGGTGGGTCAGTTGTCACTAACACATTTACTTCGAAAAGCGCCACAACAGAAAATTGCAGATTTGATGGATACTCACGTTGTTTCTCTAAGTGGTTATACCGAGTTGCATAGTGCATTGAAATCGCCAGTTTGGGCGCAACAAGATCAGGTTGCAGTTGCCAATCGAAGTGGTGATTTTATTGGCGTGTTGCCACATCACAGAGTAAGAAGTGCACTTGGCAGAATGGATGAAACACAAGATAAGCCAAGCGAATCTTTAGATTTATTAGATGCCTACACCAGTTCGTTTGCCAGCATGTTAGATACATTGGTGCCAGTTAAGGTCAAGGGGAAATAAGCGATGAGCGCAGCAAAAGATACATTAGATTCAGCGGTAGAGCAGCTCAGTGATGAGTTTTTAAGTAAGTTTCCGCTCAAAAGTGCGCAGCTTCTTGGCACTTTACCTCCTGACGAAGCTGCTGAATTATTACAGCAGCAGGCACAACATATCATTTATCGTTTATGGAAATATTTGCCGCCGGGAGCCGCTGAACAAATTTTCCAGCAATTTCCGGTGGATTATCAAGCGCAGTTTATTGCGAGCCTAGATAGTCATATTGCGGTTGGGCTACTGAATAAACAGTCGCAGGAAGCGCTGCAGGTGCTACTTGCTAAATTGAAGGAGCAGCATTCAACCATAGCGGATGAACTCAGTGAGTTGCTGGTTTTTCCTGAAAATACCGCTGCGAGAATGATGAACAAAAAAGTGCAAGCGTTTTACTCAGATACAACACTACGTGAAGTGCTCGCGCAACTGAAACGATTAGACGGAAAAGTGCCAGACGTTATCTACGTATTAAACGAACAGCAGGATTTAGTGGGCGAGACAACACTCAATACCTTAGTGGGAAGCTCCTCAAGTAAAACCCTAATGCAGGTTGCGACGCCGATCCGAGTCACGCTAAATGTGATGGATCATAAAGATCAGGTCGTGGAAGCGTTTGAAGGGCACAAAGTGCGAGCAATTCCAGTACTTGATGCGCAGCAACAGCTAGTTGGGCAGATCCGATTTTTTGATGCCTATCAGTCAACCAAAGAAGATTTAGCAAGTGATATGCAGACCATGGTAGGTGCAAGTAAAGACGAAAAAGCCCTATCAAGTAGTTGGTTTGCAGTAAAGAAACGGCTTCCGTGGTTACAAATTAACTTGTTAACCGCATTTGCAGCCGCTGCCGTCGTGGGGGCATTTGAGGGATTGATTGCTCAAGTTACCGCTTTAGCTATTTTGCTGCCAGTAGCAGCTGGGCAGTCGGGTAACGCAGGGGCTCAAGCTTTGGCTGTAACGATGCGAGGCTTAACACTACGAGAAATTTCAACGCGACACTGGTATCAGGTGATGCTAAAAGAAATGATGGTTGGGCTGTTAAATGGCATAGCAATAGCGGTTACTTGTGGCATTGGCGTATATTTGTGGAGTCAATCACTCGGTCTCGCACTTGTTATTGCGCTGGCGATGATATCGTCTCTTGTCATTGCGGGAAGCTCAGGTGCTATTGTACCAATTGCATTGAAAAAATTTGGACTCGATCCTGCGCAATCTTCATCAATTGTACTTACGACAATTACAGATATAGCGGGTTTTATGTCATTTTTGGGGATTGCGTTGTTGCTGTCAGATATGTTGCCGAAAGGCTAAGTGAGGAATGAGGAAATTCGTAGAGCTAGTGCAGGCACTAGCTCTGAGCAATACGTATTAGTTAACTACTACGTTGCTTGCTTGAGGACCTTTCTGGCCTTCTTCAACTGTGAAAGACACTGATTGGCCTTCAGTTAAAGTTTTGAAACCGTCAGAAACGATAGCACGGAAATGTACGAATACGTCTTTACCGCCGTTTTCTTGAGTGATGAAACCAAAACCTTTCTCTTCGTTGAACCACTTAACTGTGCCGTTTACTGTGTTAGACATAATTGAAACCTTTTTCAAAAAATTAAATATGTGGTGAAAATCACCGATAAAGCGATAGATAAAACTTAGCTAGTAACGCATTGGTATATCTATAAACGACTTTTTAAAAAAAAGAGTATCAAGAAAAAACAGTGCAGCAGTAGTAAGTGCTCTAAGTATCTAAAGCCTGCATATAGTATAGCGTTCTTAAGGCGCTGTCCAATGAAGTTTGCAAATTTTTGTTTAAAAAGTGAGCGGAAATGAATGTTGAGCGGATTTATTGGTGTAACTTTGATTGGAATGGACGAATTTGAAACATGTGTTTTCTTCGCTTTATTATTACCAAACTGTCCATCGCATTCTGTGTTTTCCAGCTTGCTTATTTTAAACTTCGATAAAATAAAGTGGTAACGCGCTCTTCTGGTAGCCAATTAGCATAGTTAAGATTAAGTACTTGTAGTGGGCGAGCGGCTACAACTTCTTCCAAGCTTGTATTATTTTTCATTGCATCTAGCATAATTGTTTTCGCTTTTTGTAATAGTGCCAGATAATCTTGTAAATTTTGTTTATCTGTTACAGGGCCATGGCCTGGTATGACGGTGGTCTTGTCGCCGATTTTCTCTATCACATCTTGTACTGCTGCAATTATTCCGTTTAAGGAGCCGCCGCTGTCGACATCGACAAAAGGTAAGCTGCCTAAATTAAAATAGATATCGCCCATGTGTACGGCATTTGCTCGGTCAAAAAAAATCACTGCGTCGCCATCGGTATGGGCGTGATGATAATGCCACAAGTGAGCATGCTCTTGGTTAAAGTGGAGCTTCATATCACTGCCAAACGTCAAAGTTGGCAAGTAGTCAGAACCATCACCGTGTTTTTGCTCCAACCGCTTATATACATTGTGATGCGCGATAACATGGCTGCCTGCTTGTGCAAAATTTTCGTTGCCTCCTGTATGGTCGCCATGATGATGGGTATTAATCACAAACTCAGGTGCATTGGGTTGGATAGTTTTGATTTTTGCTTTAATTTGTTCGCTGAGTTTAGCGAACTGATCATCGACAATGTAAACGCCATCTGAGCCTGAACTTATCGCAATATTACCGCCTTGCCCAAATAGCACATGAAGACCCCTTGCAACCTCTTGCAACTTAAACTCAACGTCATCAGCTTGTGCGTTTGAAATGTTTATCAATCCAAGCGCGATCGCAGTGAATGAATTTCTTACTAATTTAATCATGATCCATCCTTTTTGTTCTATTTTTTGTTTATTTCTATAAAACAGTGGCTTAAGGTGTTTTATCATGCGTGCAGATTCATTCGTCTGCCGCTGCTGCGTTGTCTATTACCTGCCTCAATGCAGCATCCATCTTCAGGATAAAATCTTGTTTAAATGGATATTTTTCTTCAAACCCTTTTAAGTACCCAATGTGGGCAGTGCGACGCATTACTATTTTATCTTCAACAATATTACTGGTGTTTAAACTTGGTGTTATCTGCGACATTTTATTAATACCAAGTAAAGTGGAAAGCCGATCATTGACGTAACAATCAACGCGCCCACGTGCGAGCTTTTCGATATTTGAACGTGTGCTTTTGTTTTCCCAAAGTTGAATAAGTCCTTGTTTTTGCGCTTCCATTAGGCTTTCATCTAAGATGATATAACCGGCATTAATGCCTATATTAAGTACTCTTTCTGGTTTTACATGAGGCAAGTGCTTTAAGGTGATCCCTTGATTGCAAAAGGCAACCACTACCTCTTCTTGAAGGGGAATGGAATACGGCCAGATATAGGGGCGTTTTTTGATATGAATATAAGGTGGCATTAAAGCCATTGCATCACCGGATGCCATAGAGGAAACACCTCGCTTCCAAGGTACCGCTTGCAAGTTAACTTGATATTCATGACTCAGCAAACGCGCAGCTTGCTTCACTATATCGACATAGATGCCATAAAGCTCGCCGTTAATTTGATAACTATAAGGCGGATAAGCATCGTCGACCAAAATGGTTACCTTGATAGGTGCTGAGTATTCAGGTTTATGGGGAGCGGCGTTAGATAAGAGCGGCAGAAAAATACAGCAGCAAATAAAAACCAAGCGAAATAAATTCATTTTTCACTTATGTACGTAGTAGTCATTTTTTAAATATAGTGGCTTTCTATAAAAAATCTAATGACTAAGTGTTCTCCATTTGTTAACCAAATTTCATTGATAAACGTAAGTAATATTGGTCGTTGATAACTACACATTCAATTGATGTCTGTATAGATTTAATTTAATACTAAAACATCAAAAAATGTCTCTTTATTGCTTGCTTTTTGTGTTTTGTATGTTAATTTTGAATTGCATTAATGTTAAGTGCGCAATTGTAATCATAAGGAATAAAAAAGATGAAGATAAAATTTTCTAGCGTGATGATTGTGGCTTTTTTTACGTTGTTCTCTACCTCTCTACTGGCTGAAAGCATGCATGTGGTAATGAATGTAATGCTGGAACTAGTATAAAAGCACAGATAATAGCCAGAGAGATCGGACCGAACAATAAATTCTCAATCATAAATTTCAATGATAACTCGGTAAACACTTATAGCTCTTATTTGGACTGGAACAGTGGGGAGCCAATAATTAAAGCTACACGAATGTCCACATCAAGAAATGCTCTAGATGGTTTCAATCAAGTTATGGCGGCTAAAAGTGAAGTAAGTAGGTATGAAGTTGAAATACCAAAGAATATCTCTCCGTCTGCGTATGACATGATACAAGATACCTCCTCACAGAGAATGGTTTCCAACTATGTAAATAATAATGCTGGCGTTATAAAAAAGGTTAATTATTTTGCAGCTGCTCTTGTGGATGTTTTTGGTAAAGTGGTAAATGTGGATGTTGTAGTACCGATAGTGTTTTCTGATGATACAAAAGCCAATCTTAAAATTAGCGGTATTAGGTCAATTAATGAGATAAATTTTGAGTATCAGACTGGTTCAGCCGAGACTTCTAGAGGGTCAAAGATCCCCGATCGATTAAGTGACTTTCAGGGAAGAATTAAGTTTGGGGATTTAGTTGAGTACGGTAAATTCGGTACATTAGCTTTAACGTATGGAGTGTCATCAGGAACACCAAAGGTGTGCCAGGCCGATGTAATTGTCAACTGTAGGCGCATATCAAGTGGACACTATGAGTGCACGGGTCAAACTCTGTTATGTCCTTAACGGGAGAGTGAGATGAATATATACATTGATTTTGCCGCTCAGATCTATTTTTTTCTGGTGGTAGTTTCTGCTGGGATCAGCATACTTTTGGTAAAAAAAGCAAAAATGGGAAAACTTGAAATGTTTATCGGTTTATTTATGAGTTTACTGCCACCGTTTTCTCTTTTGTTTATTCTCGTCATGCTTTATATCGCGAACTCGAACAAAAAGTTAGTTGAATAGTTGAGCAAGAGCAATCAAAGGAGGCTGAAGCCTCCTCTGTATAATGTGAACGTTGACTACAGTTTATTCTCAGCGAGTGCGATAAAGAAACTATAGCTTAATGCGACATCGTGAATACGCTTAAAGCGACCAGACGCACCACCGTGGCCAGCTTCCATGTCGGTTTTTAGCATCAGTAGATTATCATCTGTTTTATATTCTCGTAGCTTAGCGACCCATTTCGCTGGCTCAAAGTACTGCACCTGAGAATCATGTAAACCCGTGGTTACAAGCAGGTTTGGATAAGCTTGGGCTTTAACTTGATCGTAAGGTGAGTAAGACAGCATGTAATCAAAATACGTCTTCTCATTTGGGTTGCCCCATTCGTCGTACTCATTTGTGGTCAGCGGTAGCGTTTCGTCCAGCATGGTATTGATCACGTCAACAAATGGTACAGCTGCGTGTACACCATCGTATAGTTCCGGCGCTTGGTTAATGACTGCACCCATTAATAGGCCACCTGCGCTGCCACCTCTGGCATAAATACGTGAAGCATCACCATATTTTTGCTCAACGAGTGCTTTTGTGACATCAACAAAGTCGTTAAAGGTGTTCTTTTTATTTAATTTTTTGCCGTTATCGTACCAAGGACGGCCAAGCGTTTCTGAACCACGAATGTGGGCAATAGCATAGACAAAACCACGATCTAAAAGGCTTAATCGGCTTATTGAAAAGGTTGGCTCAACATTAGAACCGTATGAACCATAACCAAATTGTAGTAACGGGTTTGAACCATCTTGCTTAAACTTATCTTTACGATAAACAATTGAAACCGGTACTTTTATGCCGTCACGTGCGGTGATAAAAATACGTTCAGATTGGTAGTTTTCAGGTGCAAAGTCGCCCAATACTTTGTCTTGCTTTAATAATGTTTTGTTCAAACTAGCAAGGTCGACATCATACACAGAAGCCGGGGTCGTCATACTCTGATAACCAATTCTTACTGCATTTGCATCTAGGTTTTCGTTACTAGTTAAATAAACGGCGTAAGCTGGGTCATTAAAGGTTAAACGCTTGCTTTCGTTATTATCTAAATTTAATACAGTGATTTGGCTAAGGCCATTTTCACGCGTTTCGTAAACTAGGTGCTGATTAAATAGCTCAAAGCTGTCTAGTTTTGCATCGGCATTGTGCGGTACAACGGTTTGCCATTTTGAAACGTCACTTGCATCACTGGCTTTAACGCGCATCAGCTTAAAGTTTACGGCATCTTTATTGGTGTGGATGTAATACCAGTCGCCAAGTTTAGCAATGCTATATTCGTGACCACTTTCTCTTGGAATAAAGCGCTCAGGAGTTGCTTTTACATTATCAGCGTCGAGTAAAGATACACCTGACGCCTCGGTACTTGAATGGTGAATGTATATTTTGCTCTTGTCTTTACTCTTTGAGATATACGTGTAATAGCTGTTATCTTTTTCTTCGTAAATTAATTCATCTGTGCTTTGTGCTGTGCCTAGAGTATGGCGGAACACTTGATAACCAAGCAAAGTAACCGGATCTTTTTTGATGTAATAGATAGTTTTGTTGTCATTTGCCCAAACGATAGGACCCGAAGCGCCTTCAATCGTATCGTCCAATAACTTACCTGTCGTTAAATCTTTGATTCGAATCGTATAAATTCGACGACTTAATGTATCTTCAGCAAAAGCTAACAGGTTTTCGTTGGTTGAAATGGAAAGACCACCGACACCATAATAGTTTTGACCTTCAGCGCGGATATTCGCATCAAAGATAGCTTTTGCATTTTTACCATCTTGGTGTTCACTGCGGTAATAAGTGAAGTATTCTTTGTCACCCTTAGTGGCACTAAAATAATAATAACTGCCGTTTAATACTGGCACGCTGCGGTCATCTTTGACCACTTTGTTTTTAATTTCGTCAAATAAGGTTTGTTGTAGTTGCTCTGTATTTACGAGCTTACTGTCGGTATAGGCATTTTCTTTGTTTAAGTGTGACAACACCTTTTCGTCACTTCTAGTATCGTCACGTAGCCAGTGATAATTATCGACAAGTTCTTGACCGTGAATGGTCGTCTTGTGTGGGATCTTTTCAGCTATAGGTGCCGTTACCGCTGTGGTTTTCTCAGCGTTAGCTTCAGACTTTGTGTGTTGTGACGGCGCTTCTTGACAACCGAGTACAGCAATCAAAGATGCTGCTACTAATGTAAATTTAAATTTCTTCATTTTTATTTTTCTGTAATAAATCAATTCATCGAGTCTAACTAGTTCTTATTATGAGGACAACTAATTGAGACGATATTTTGTAACAATTGCGAAAAACAAGATATTAGTTTTCTATTCAGTCAATATCAAAGCGGCCAACCAAACGCTCTAAGTCTTTAGCTAAGCTAACTAATTGGTCAGCGCCTGCATTTAATGCGGCTGTTTCTTCTCCAACTTGTCGTACAGAAACATCCACCGAGTCAATCAAACGTCTAGTGTGGCCTGCATTTTCTCCTTGTAATGAGGCCTGTGACGCTATATTTGAAACCGATGTTTTAATCCTTGATACAGCCTGAGCGATGTCAGTAAATGCTTGCTGCGCGCTTTGTGATTGTTTGATTGTCGTCTCAGATTCGCTTACGCTTGATGTCATTTGGGCTGATACCATCCTCGTTTGAGCGATGAGGTTGGTTAACACTTGCTCTATTTCCTGTGTAGCGTCATGTGAGCGCTGTGCAAGCGTTCTTACTTCATCAGCAACCACCGCAAAGCCCCTACCTTGTTCACCTGCACGGGCAGCCTCAATCGCTGCATTTAATGCTAAAAGATTGGTTTGCTCTGCGATAGAACGGATCACGCCTAAAATATTAGTGATATCTTGGCTTTCACTTTCGAGCTGGTTCATGGCGTTGGCGGACTCAGCCAACGAGTGATTAAGCCTCGCAACCTGCGATACTGTACTTTCTATTGTGCTGTTACCACGCTGTGCGTGTCCGTCCGCAGTGACAACATCCTCCAAAGTATGACCGCAGCTTTCACTTATTTCAGTGGCAAGTTGTTCTACGGTTTCAGTGGTTGTGGTAGCACTGGCGGAGTCTTCAGCCTGCGCATGGCATTGATTACGGATATCATTGATACTCTTTTGTGACCCTAATGCAGCATCATTCAATGTTGAGGCATTGCTTTGAATATCTTTTACGAGCGAGTTAATTGAGTCCAAGAATTTATTGAACCACGCGGCCAGCTCTCCAATTTCATCGTTGGTGACGACTTTTAAACGTTTGGAAAGGTTGCCTTCACCTTGTGCTATTTCTTTTAAACCATCAGACACCATTTCAATAGGTTCAACTATTTTATTGGCAAGTGTTATTGCAATAATAATAAATAAAATCACCATGATGACTGCGATAATAGTGATACTAATCGTCATATCGTAAGCTGAAGCTAAGATTTCATCTTCATCGATCACCGCGATAAATTGCCAACCGAGTGTGTCAGAGCGATAAATCTTAGCATCATAGGTTTTATTATCCGTTTCAATAGTGAGGTAGGGTTCGTTTGTGGCGCTGCGAATGGCCTTGTAAAGAGGGCTGGTGAGATCTTTAATGTGTTTAAAGTTATGATTTTTATTTTTAGGATCGGCAAGTACAGTGCCTTCGGCATCAAGAAGGATTAAATATCCCGACTCCCCGAGTCGAATATTGCTAACGATATCGGTCAGTGTAGCAAGCGTTACATCTAATGATTGCACGCCAATCACTTTGCCGTCACGTTTTATACCTGTGGCAACAGAAACCATGGCTTGTCCTGTTACTCCTTGATAAGGTTCAGTAAGGATAACCTTGCTGGGATCTTTAGAGGCATTTTGATACCAAGGGCGTTTTCTTGGGTCGTAATCGCCAAG
The DNA here is from genome assembly GCF_004208845.1 of Pseudoalteromonas sp. CO348. NCBI lineage: Bacteria > Pseudomonadati > Pseudomonadota > Gammaproteobacteria > Alteromonadales > Pseudoalteromonadaceae > Pseudoalteromonas > Pseudoalteromonas sp. CO348. Next base: position 42,617 of record NZ_SGPI01000041.1, read on the forward strand.
GGGTTCCGCAGGATACTGAATAAAACCACCGGATCCAGTGCCAAGATATACAAACAATAATTCTTCGTGGGTTTGTCCAAATGCGCGGTAAAGCTCAAAAATATTGCTTTCGGTTTGACCATTTTGTAGCGGAGTCATCGGTTTCTCAGCACCAAAATAAGTAGTAGTGTCTTGACCCACTTGTTGCACGGCCTTGGACTCGGCGAGGAAGCGAGCATTTTTCTTCATCTGCTCAAAAAACAGTACAAAAGACTGCTCGGCTTGCCTTATTTCATTGCCAGAAGCATCAAGGAATTTATCAAGAGAGTCGCTTTTGGTCTGAGAAATGCTGACCATAGAAATCGCTAAAATAGGAATGATCACAGTGAGAACAAAGCTAATAATGAGCTTTTTGCGCATTTTCATACAGACAACCCTTAACTATCCGAGTGTTTTTATTATGCTCCTAGCAGGAGCGCATATTCTCAGGGCAAATCTGAGCCACGGGCGTGGCTCGTTAAAGTCCGTATTACAAGCACTTTGCAATGGTAAATTTGACCAAGCAACGTACTTTAGAAATTAAAGCTAATGTTACCCCTCTAATAGGTTTAGCATTGGATCTCATGTTTTTTAAGTAATTTGTAAAAATCAGAGCGATTACGTTGTGCAAGTTTTGCAGCTTCCGACACATTCCCTTCGCAAAGTGCCAGTACTTTTTGGATGTAGTCATACTCAAACTGGCGTTTCGCTTCATTTAATCCCGTAAACGCATTCTGTTCTTTATCCTTAGGCAGGGCTTTTTGTACGATATCTTCAGTGATCATTTTACCTGGCGTAATAGCAACACAGTGCTCCACAATATTATGGAGCTGACGGATGTTGCCCGGCCAATGGTAATTCAACAAATGCGTAATACTTTGTTGGTTAAATTGCTTTTCGCCATCGCTAAGTGCACTTAAGAAGCGTGATGCAAGTAGTGGAATATCTTCCAATCGCTCTCTTAAGCTTGGGATTTCAACAGACACTACGTTTAAGCGATAGTATAAATCTTCACGAAATTGCTTTTCCGCAACGGCGCTTTGAATGTTCTTATGGCTTGCAGAGACAAAACGAACATTGACCTTGTGCTCGGTTTGGCCGCCCACAGGACGAACGGTTCGCTCTTGTAAAACACGCAGTAGCTTAACTTGCAAATCAAGCGGCATATCACCAATTTCGTCGAGGAATAGGGTGCCACCATCTGCTGCTTGTACTAAGCCTTCTTTGTCACTCACGGCGCCAGTAAACGCGCCTTTTTTATGACCGAATAGTTCAGACTCCAACAGGTGGGCGGGCATTGCGCCACAGTTAATCGCAATAAATGGGCCTTGCGCTTGGTTACTGGCCAAATGGATTGCTTTTGCCGTTACTTCTTTACCGGTACCGCTCTCGCCTTGGATGAGGATGTTTGCGTTACTGCTGGCAAGTGCTTGAATTTGTTGTACCAATTGACGCATTGCGGCACTTTGGAATAACAATCCATGGAAGTTATTTGGATCCGAAGTTTGTGCGGTTCTCACTTTTCCTGCAAGCGCCTCATTGATGACATCGAGCATTTGTTGAGAGTCAATGGGCTTGGTTAAAAAGCTCACAAAGCCTTGCTGCATGGCGTCAACAGCGTCAGGAATAGAGCCGTGAGCGGTCATCATCACAACGGGCATGCCGGTATAATACTTCTTTATTTGCTCATTAAGTTCAAAGCCGTTCATGTGTGCCATCTTCAAATCGGTGATGACCAAGTCGATAGGCATTTGCTTGAGGATATTTAACGCTTGTGTACCACGATGAGCTACTTCAACTTCGTAGCCGTGGCTTTCTAAACGCATGGCCAGTAGCTCAGTTAAAGACGTATCGTCATCCACTAAAAGTAACTTTGCGCCTTGTTGTGTTTGACTCATAGTGAATCCTCCTCAAGTGATGGGTTTTCAGAAAGATCGGTTTCTAAACGTTGTTTTTCTATGTCGGCAAGCTTTTGTTTTAGCTCGGCAAGCTGTTTTTGGGTTTGTAATAATTGCTCTTGATGTTGTTGCGCCTTATTGTCAGAGTAATAATTACTGATTTTTTGCTCACGAAGGCTTTGAGTATGCCAAGCCAGCGATTCAAACCAAATGTTGTAATCGTCTGGCCAATAATCTTGTAGCTTTACTTCTTCAATGGCTTTAAGTTGCTTGGTGGTTGAGTCTGTACCGCAATAGGTGTGAATAAAGCCCTGTAAGTGCAGCGCACCTTTATAGTAATCGTTAAATGTCACGTTATGTTTTTTGGCGCATTGGCTGACTAAGGCTTTGATAACTTCAGCTAAAGGCACAAACTTAGCGCTGGTTTCTGTTTTTACAGGGCCAATAAACTGCTTTGTTTGCTCGACGTTTTGCTCCGTTGTGGCACAACCACCGAGCAAAAATAGCGTGATACTTAATGCGATGTATTTCATTTTGGATCCCTTTTTGGAAAGGCGACTTGAATACTGGCGCCAGATTTTACTGATAGCCATTTCACATAGCCTTTTAATTGCTTCACACACTCAGAGACAATGGCTAAACCTAAGCCACTGCCATTATTATTTTTATTTTTCTCACCACGAACAAATGGCTGGAATAATGAATCGGCTTCATTGATGTCGATGCCATCACCGTCGTCACAGACTATCAACAATACTTCGCCATTTTGTTCTTCAATTGAAATAGTGACATTGCTTTTAGCGTGATCGATGGCATTGCTCACTAACTGAGTTAAGACTAATTTGCACGGAAGATAAGGTACTTTTAAGTCATCATGATTTTGCCAATTCACTATCACATCAGTCTTTCCTAGCTTATCTCTAAGATGCTTTGAGACTTCTTCTTGGATAAGGTTCATTTCGGCGTCGTGATGTAGGCTATCAGGGTGACTGGCCGCACTATAGCTGAGCAAATCATCGATCAATGATCCAAGCTTTGCAACAGAGTTTTCCATAATGATGAGAATACGTTGTTGTTTTGGATTAACATCTCCAAGCAATCCACTATTTAATAAGCTGCTTCCTTCGTTTAGCGATGCTAAAGGGGTTTTAAGCTCATGAGTAACATGGCGCAAGAAGGTTTCTTTTTGTTGTTGAATACGCTTAAGTTCGAGCCTTAACCAATTTAGCCTGTCACCCAATTGCTGCAATTCATGACTGCCAGAGAGTTCAACCGACTTATCAAAATTACCTTTACCTACCTCAGATACCGCAGATTCTACCTGATTAAGTTGCTGACAAATCCGGTTGATCAAAAAGATGCTGATCACGATAAGGGTGGGTAGCAAGATAACGAGACCAAACATAAACCATGTTTGCAGCTGCACGAAATGGGATTCTTGATCTGATAAGCGCTTATTAAGTGTTTGTTGAAAGCTTTCCTCGAATTGATTAAGCACCTTAACCAATTGTTGAAACTCTTCAGCTTTTGAAGTGGCATTGATCTCATCGGGAGCGAACTGTCGCCATTTAGCAACAAACAGCGAATCGGGTAGGTTTATTTTTAATAATTGAATGCGTTTTTTGGTGTTTTGCCACTTCTGCTCGATGCTTTCTTGCAGTGTTTCACTTTGCAGCAGCTGATTATTTTGCAGTGCTTTTTCAAGCGCACTGATATCTGCTTTTACAAAATTGTATTCAAGAATAAGCTTTTGATTTTTATTATAAATATCCTGTGTTTTTTGTTGGTTTTTGGACAGTGCTTGGGCGTACCACAAAGTCAGTGTGAGTATTGGAAGCACACCAATAAACATGGCAATAAGTGCCTGTTTCTGTAATGACTGAGAAAAAATTTTTTTCACGATGCTAAATCCTTTAAAAGGGTGCACAAGTTTCAATCAAATGGTGTTGCGAGATTTGCAAAATTTTCTACCCCAAAATTTACCTGTTGCAAAGCTGCGACAATCTAACTTTAAGAAAAATAAAGACTTTTTATTTTTCGCTTTTTTAACTGTTGCCATTTAGCAACAGTTAGCCTTAATCCAACCTTAATATTTTTAAGTTGTTTTTATTAACTTGTTGATAAACAGTGTTTTTTCAATGTTGGCATCAAAGTTGGAATAGTTATCTCGAAAGCGAAAAACGAAACGCAAAAACAAATGCAAAATCAGTTTTTAGCTTTAATAGCAAAACGTTTAACACAGAATTTAGTTTTTAATCTTATGAGGAAAGCACGATGAAAAATCTAGCAATCGCAGTATCAGCAGCAGTAATGACTTTGGCATCAGTAGGTGCACATGCAAACACGGACTTCGACAAATTAGACATGAATGGTGACGGTTACATCTCTATTGAAGAAGCAAAAGCAGATGAAGGCCTTCTTGCTCGATTTAATGAGCTAGATGCTGACCAAGATGGTCAACTAAGCCAAGCAGAATTTGATAACTACGAAGGTTAATTTGCCGAGTTATCACATTATTTAAATCGTTAAGGAGAAGATTATGAAAAATTTACTAGCAGCACTATCAATCACAGGTATGACATTGGTTTCAGCATCGGCAATGGCGATGGACGACTTCGAAAAGTACGACACTGATGGCAGCGGCACAATCAGCATGGCTGAAGCACAGGTTAATCCTAAGTTAGTTGAGCAATTTAAGACACTTGATGTTGACGGTAATGGCGAGCTGAGCGAGTCAGAGTACGAGCACTTTGAAGGCTAATTTAAAAGCTCGATATCGGTGAGTCTTCGGACTCTCCGTCAAGACTGAACTTTAAGGAGAATATGATGAAAAATCTACTAGTAGCAGTATCCCTTGCTGGCCTGTCAATGGCATCAGTTAATGTAATGGCTGGTGACGACTTTGCCAAGTACGATGCCGATGGTAGTGGCACAATTAGCATGAGCGAAGCGAAAGTAAATCCAAATCTTGTTGAGCAATTCACTCAGCTAGACGGTAACGCTGACGGCGAGTTAAGTGAATCAGAATTCGCAAATTTTAAAGGCTAAGTAATAGCCCTCTAATTTCATGAAACGAACAGTATTTAAATTTTTGAGGAATAAATGATGAAAAACGTACTAATTGCACTATCAATCACAGGTTTATCTTTCGCGTCTGTTAATGCAATGGCGGGTGAAGACTTTGCGGCGCTAGACACAGATCAAAGCGGCACAATCAGCATGAGCGAAGCACAAGCACACTCGGCGCTTGCAGAGCAATTTAAAGAATTAGACGCTGATGCAAATGGCGAGCTAAGCGAAACAGAATTCGCAAATTTTAAAGGCTAAGTAATAGCCCTCTAATTTCATGAAACGAACAGTATTTAAATTTTTGAGGAATAAATGATGAAAAACGTACTAATTGCACTATCAATCACAGGTTTATCTTTCGCGTCTGTTAATGCAATGGCGGGTGAAGACTTTGCGGCGCTAGACACAGATCAAAGCGGCACAATCAGCATGAGTGAAGCACAAGCGCATACTGCACTTGCAGAGCAATTTAAAGCGCTAGACGTTGATGCAAACGGCGAGCTAAGCGAAACAGAATTCGCAAATTTTAAAGGCTAAGTAATAGCCCTCCAATTTCACGAAACGAACAGTATTTAAAATTTTTGAGGAATAAATGATGAAAAACGTACTAATTGCACTATCAATCACAGGTTTATCTTTCGCTTCTGTTAATGCAATGGCGGGTGAAGACTTCGCTGCGCTAGATACAGATCAAAGCGGCACAATCAGCATGAGTGAAGCACAAGCGCATACTGCACTTGCAGAGCAATTTAAAGCGCTAGACGTTGATGCAAATGGCGAGCTAAGTGAATCAGAACTCGCAAATTTTAAAGGCTAATTAGAGCTGGAAAAGTAAATTTACCTGCGCAAAGGAGTGACAGAGGAAAAGGAACTGATGTCAGGGAGCAGGGAATAGAGTTCAAAGATTATGATTATTGTTGAGTAACTGGCAACACTACTGATTTGTTCAACTAAGCGCTTTTTTCGGGCACGTTTAAACAAACTGGTATAAAGGAATACTTACAGCGAGGCATCGCTATCAGAATCTTTGAGCTCCAAATCGAGAGTTTGGATGTCATTAGGGAAGTAAAGTGAAGGATCATAGTCGGTAAGAGTAAGGCGGTTATTCGCACCGCACCCAAAGCTTGGCTTAATAGCCAAGCTTTTTTTGTTTTGAGTGTATTGATTTTTGTAAGGTGTTAAATGTAATTCTGTGGATAGCACTTAAAGTTAATATTTTTTCAATCATTGGCTATGGCAGCGCAAAGCTAACAAAAATGAATTTTGTACTTTTTGGCAAACTTAAGTCTGTCTTGTTTACTCAAGGCTGTTCCATCTGACAACCTTGCGATATCTCGAATAAAATTTTCCGACGGTCCTGAAGGTAAATTTATGACAAGTAAATGACTATCGGTCAACGCTTTAAAGCGCCTCTTAACATTAGGACCAGCCACAAGTAAGTCACCTTTACCTGCAGTAATAACCTCATTTTCAACGCCAAATTCTATAGAGCCGTGGATGATATAGAAAATTTCATCATCTATTTCATGGTAGTGCCAAGGCGCGGCATTGCCTTGTGGTAACAGGCTATCAAATATTGAGACTCTATTGTTGGTATCTTCTCCCGTAACAAGTAGTGATGTTATTTCTCCACCTACAAGGCGATGAGTTTCTGCGCTATTAGCTTTAATGTATTTGTATCTCATAACAAGCTTCTTTTTCAGCTAGCCATAAATCGTTCAAGGCGAGGCTTCACAGTCAATGTCATAAAAACTGAAATTAACAACCCGACAGGCAGCGCGATGGTAAATGCATGAAACCAAGTGTTGATAAATTCACTCATAGATCTGTAAGGGACATTATTAATAGTTGTAACCGCGGCCATAATTCCTTCCATGATAATGGCCATTGATATACCAATTACAGTGTTTTTAAAGATCTTTGCTGTGTTTGGCATCAGTGATTCAGCAACCTTTGAGATTACCATAACCATGACAAAGCCAATTGGAGCAATAGTTGTGGCAGACAATAAAGTAGAGGTCAGCCATTGCTCAACAAACCGGTTGGTAAACCCTATATTTTGATAGGTCATCACGAAAGTTAATATACCCACCAATGCGACTACCATAGGGGCCGCAACAAGTACCTTTTTAATTAAATTCATAATCGCCTCTCCACTAAAGTTGATATTATCAACTATTGATGCTGTAAAGGTTAGGTGTTATTGTTGATAATGTCAACCAATAAAGGAGTGGATTTTGAACAGAGAACTTCCAGATAGCTTTTTAGCATTAACCTTTAAGTTTAAATCTCTAGTTTTAAAAGCAGTTAGAGAGCAGGGGATTGATATGGTACCGATGGAAATTCAGTCGCTTCATCTAATTAATAGAACAGAAAACTGTACAGCTGCTCTGATGTCAGAACTAATGGGTAGAGATAAAAGCCAATTAGCGAGATTGATTAAAGAGATGTCAAAGAAGGGGTTAATAGAAAAGACAAAAAATCCAAATGATACTCGAAGCCATTTTTTAGGTTTAACAAAGGATGGCAAAGCGATATTGAAACGAATGCTTATCATAGAGGCTGGGCTGATACAAAAAATGTGTACAGACCTATCTCACGAACAAGTAGAAGTATTTAACAATATTGCGGTGATCATGACTGCTAACTTGGCAAGAGAACCATAGATGTTGGCTTAACTGTTGTTATCGGTGTTTTATTATGAATTGTATGTTGGATGTATTGAGATGAACGCCAGTGGGAGCGACCCCAAATTATCTTTAGATACCAGTTTGCTGTTCAGAATGCTTTGGAGATAACTAAGCTTTCTGCTCGCACTAAGGTGCCTACACTTTGTAGGCAAGGCGAATCGAGTTGGCGATTGGAACTGAGTTTAACGCTGCTAGCTTAAAACCTACTCAACGCTATAAAATGGGTAAACTAGCAACTCAAAACAAAAAGTCGCCCGAGGGCGACTTGGAAACGTGACATCATGTAAAAACAGGGGGAAGTGACCTCAATCGATTATTTATTTTCGATGAGATTGCCTTTGCCAATTTCAATCTTTCTTGGCTTGAGTGCTTCTGGAATCTCGCGCTCAAGGTCAATGACTAACAGGCCGTTTTCAAGTCCTGCGCCAATCACCTTGACGTGATCGCCAAGTTGGAATTTACGCTCAAAGTTACGCTCTGCGATGCCTTGATGAATAAATTTGCGCTCAGCTTTGTCTTCTTTGTTTTGCTTTTCGCCTTTGACTGTCAGAGTATTGTTTTCTGACTCAAGGCTAAGCTCTTGCTCGGTAAATCCGGCAACAGCCATGGTAATTTGGTACTTGTCTTCACCGGTGGCTTCAATGTTATATGGTGGAAAGCTTGGTTGCTTTTCGTTGCGTGATGCTGCATCCATTAGCTGTGCTAAATGGTCAAAACCGATGAATGAACGATAAAGTGGAGATAGGTCTACTGTACGCATAATTTGTATCCTCATAAAGCGATAATTAAGCTATTTATTGCTTCAATTAAAGCCAATAAATAGCATATAAAACATTTACTTAGTTTGGGTTGGGACCCTGTCGGCGTCCTCACAATACTATTTATGGACGAGGCAAATACTTTTCAAGAAACTTTTTTAAAAAAGTTTTTATTTACCTGAATTTTATAAGATTCTTTTTCAAGAAAATTGTCTTTGCAGGTGAAGAAGCACCATTTGATGCCTCTTTTTTAGTGCGTTATTTAGGACTTAAGTTTTGCTGCCGCAACATAGAGACTTGATCAAACCCTATTCCCCAGTCGTCAGTTTCAACTTCCTCTATGACAACAAAAGTAACTTGTGGCGCTTTATCAAGGACATCCACCATAAGCTGAGTTGCACCTTTTATTAAGGCTTGCTTCTGAGCAGGTGTAACGCCTTCCTTTGTGATTCTAATATTGATGATTGGCATTGATTATCTCCTACAGATCATCATACATTTTGTTGACGATACGCCATTGTTCATCTTCCTTAAGTAAACCGATGAAGTCGATATAGTGATGTTCAAACAGTGGACAATACAGCTTGACCATTGCTTGATGGTTTACAACATCCACCGACAAAATACGGTAATTAAAAGCAGCGTTTTGGCTTTCGGGCGTCTGTCGAGATGAGACCAAATCTAGCCACTGTGATTTGGTGCGCCTCATCCCTGGAGCTTTGAGCACCGCGTCAGCGTGGAAAATCGCATCTAACTTTTTAGTATCTCCTTGGTGTAGCCCTTCAAAATATTGTTGAATAACCGCGGTTACTTTGTCTAAATCCTGTAGTTTGAAAATAGGCTTAGTCATATTAAGCTCATGCGTCTGTACTGTGTGCTTGTTCAGCTGCTATCGAGGCGATAAAGCTGGGCCTTGCCTCAACTGCAGCTAACATTTTGCTGACTTTTTCTGGAATGATAATGTCGACTGGAAAATAGGCACCCCAACGCGCATATACAGCCAGCATGATATCCGCAGTGGAAACCTGATCGCCGCCTAAAAATGCTTGCTGCGCTAACTTTTTCTCGACTAACACCCATAATTCGTTGATGGCAACCGCTGCCGCTTCTAAAAATGGCTGGCGTGCATGCTCGTCTGCAATCGCACCTGTGGCAAAAAACAGGCGATTGTAAGCCGGGTGCATCGTAGCATTGGCAAACAGAATGTTTTCTATTGCTTTTTGCTTTTGCAAAACATCAGCTTGAGGAAGAAGGTTATTTTCGTGTTTATTGAGTAGATAAAGTAAGATTGCAGCTCCTTCTACCAAGCTGTCTTCGCCATCATTAAGAACTGGGATTTTACCTGTTGGGTTAATGGCTAAAAAGTTATCAACACCGCGTTTGTCAACCAGTTCGAAGGGTTGTCTTAGTTCTCTTAATATGACTTGCGTTGCTAGCGCACAAGCACCTGGTAGGTAATATAACGTATACATAATGGTTTTCCTTATTTGCTTCTTGGCTAAAAGACAAGCTCAGTGTATAAATTAGATGCTGTTTGATATATAGCTACAATGAGAACCAAGAGTTCACATGGTGGAAACAATAATCAAGGAAAGTATGAACAAGCTACGAGCGATAGAAATGTTTGTAAAACTGGCTGAAGTACGCAGTTTTACTCGTGTTGCAGAGCAATATAATACGTCCAAATCCATGATCAGTAAGGAGATCAGCCGACTAGAAGCTGAGCTTGGTGCGCGGCTTATACATCGCACCACGCGCAATTTACAGCTCACGCATGTTGGAGAAGGCTATTTACAACGTGCTAGGGATATTCTCAATAAGTTAGAGGATGCAGATACCTTCATACAAGAGTCGCAGCAAGCACCAAAAGGCAAGCTAAAAGTGAATGTGCCAATGGTGCTTGGGATCACTGACTTGGCAGCAATGTTCGCCGACTTTATGCAAGCGTATCCTGATGTCGATCTTGAAATACATTTAGGGGATGAGGATATCGACTTAGTTGAACAGGGGTTCGATTTAGGTTTTCGGGCTTCCAGTCGCCCGTTCGACTCAAGTTATATAGGAAAAGAAATTACTCAATTTAGCTATCATGTATGCGCCTCACCACAATATTTAGCGAGTCACCCTGAAATCGATTCAGCACAAGATTTAATTCATCATAATTGTTTTGAATACAGCTATTCAAAACGCAAGAACTTATGGCCATTAGACGAAGGTGTGCGAATAAAAGGCTCCCTTAAAGTGAACAATGTCCTTTTTATGTTGCAGGCAATTAAAAGCCATTTGGGCATAGGGGTTTTACCTGAATTTGCCTGTAGAGAAGCACTTGAAAAGGGCGAGGTCGTTAGTATTTTACAGCATGCTGATAAACCTACACTCGCCTTATATGCACTATATCCAGCACGCCAATTTGTGCCAGCCGCGGTGCTTCAATGTATCGAGTTTTTACAGGCTTGGTTTAAGCGTGAAGGGTACTGATTGTTAAGCAAATAAGGTGGTTTACATTACTTCATTACTTTGCCACATTAACTACTGGTTTAGATGATGGAATAGTCAATGAAATGTGATAAACAAAATGCCAATCGAAAAATAGGTTTGGGGCTCGCTATCGGCGCGGGAATAGGCACAGCCGTGGGCGTTGCATCAGGGCAAATCATGTACACCTTGCCTATTGGCATTGCGATGGGAATATTGATTGGTCGTAAGTATTTTTAATCTATTTTGGCACTCGGTGCGTATGTGTGATTCTGATTAGAACACAACAAGATTAAGCAAGTGCAATTTAGTGACTCAGAAATTTCCAGGATCATTGAAATGGCGTGGGAAGATAGGACGCCATTTGAAGCTATCGAGCGACAGTTTGAGCTTAGCGAGCCTGACGTGATCAAGTTGATGCGTTGTAGCCTAAAATCCAGTAGTTTTAAGCTATGGCGGCAACGAGTAAATGGCCGTAATACAAAGCATAGTAAACTTAGAAGCAAAGCGGTAAATCGCGGATACTGCAAAACGCAATACAAGCAAAGGTAATTAAAATGCAGAGGCCGTTAAGCCTCTGCCTATACTAATGAAGGTTACCTATCGTAAAGTGGTAGCGCAACGCCTTCAACGTTAGTGAATTCTAATACCGCGATAGGAGTAAACTGCGTTTTGCGTAAAAATCGCGTGGTGACACTTTTTGGTGAGTGAATCGTAAACTTACCAACGAAAGGCAAGATCCAGCCGCTAGCTGAGGTCAATACACCACTTAGTTGAGGGATCTTAGACTCATCGGGAAGGTTAAAGCTGGGCACAACGTTGTCACCGACCGAGTATAGTGGTGTGTTTGTGCCAATTTTGCGCTGATATTCAGCACTGAGTAAAGGCTTACCATTTTTCTTGGCCAGCTCAAGACGATGTGTATTTTCACTTAGGGTGATGTCAACTTGGGCCAATTGTTTGGGGTAACCCCATATTTCACCGGCCTCAACCGCTTTTGCATTGTCCAACATCAAATGAAAGTTGAATGAGGCGTAGTCGTGAGGGAGCCCCATCGACTGCTTTTCAGCATTAGCAGTATTGATAGTTGTAAATGCAGCCATTGCATAGTTTACTTGTGCTTCAAGGGAGTTCAGGTCGCTTGGACAAGGTAAGTCGAGATCTGGCGTATTTCTGCGTTGAATAAAAAACGTTGCGACCGTTTCGTTGTATGCTCCTGCTGGACTTTCTGTGATTTTTTGAGTGTAAAAAGCCGCAATACCTTTTCCGGAGCTTTTGCCATCACATTTTGGCGTAACAACTTTCCAACCGTCATTCCATAAAAATCGTCTTGCTCGTTTTGCATTAATTAAACCCAGGACTGCACTGGTTGCTTCTCCCTTGACATGAAAAGGTACAGAGATTTCAGTGCCGTCATCCAAGTATTTTATTTCAGTGGTTGGGTATGTATTCTCGAGGTCAAAGGCGAGAGTATGGGCGCTAAAGATGAGTCCTAGCACGACTGCATTTTTTATCATTTTGCTTTCCTTAAGTAGTGAGATCAACAAAGTAGATTGTCAAATTCAAGACAAGTTTAGTGATTGTTTCCTTTTTGGGGATGTTATGTTAACAGCGGAATGTGAAAAATCAAAGTGCTTTAGTCGATAGAATATATTGGTGGTTAGTTCTCAAAGCGACATTAAGTATGTCGCTGATTTAAAGTGATTAAGTTTAGGGAAAAGGCTATCACTTTGGTTAATGTACGTCGCTTGCAAGTAAGCCGAATAGTGCAGAGTCTGAGACTTCACCAGCAATTTCCCAGCGAGCACGTAAGTGACCTTCTTTAGTAAATCCAAGTTTTGTTAGCACTTTGGCTGAGCCGATATTAGCAGGATCAATTTCAGCTTCAATACGCCTCAACTGCAGTGTTGAAAAAGCATAGTCAATGAGTGCTGAGCCCGCTTCTTGAATTACACCTTGCCCCCAGTGAGATTTGGCAATACCAAAGCCAATTTCGGCGCGACGTGACTCTTTATCCCAGCTAAACAGTAAACATTTGCCAATTACTGTTTCATCACTTTTCGAAACAATGGCCAGTGTGATCGCTTGTTGTGTAGTCAAGTCTTCATGTGATTGCTTGATAAATTGCGTTGCATCGTCAAGGCATTCCCAAGGTGGCGTGTTCCAATAGCGCATGACGTCTGCGTCCGAGAATATGGCAAATAGCGCTTCTGCATCTTGTGGGGTTAAGGGTCTAAGTGTGAATCGCTCGGTGTCGAGTTTGATTGTAGTTAATTGCAATATCTTTTTTCCTTGATAAAAAAGGGCGCAAATTAGCGCCCTCAAACAATAAGCTAGCTTACTTATTTATTCGCGTCTTTAACGGCTTTTAGCTTCGCCGCGTGGTCAATTTCATAATCTGGCATGTCTTTTTTGCCTTCGATTAGGTAGTTGTCCATCCAGCGCATCAAGCGCAAGCTGTAGTCATATTGAGCCGCTGCTTTGCGGTTACCGTGACCTTCGCCTGGATAGTAAACTAGACGTACGTCTTTACCTTGCACTTTCATATAGCGATATAGCTCCATAGATTGTGCTGGGTGTACACGTGGGTCATCTTTACCATGCATAATTAGTAATGGCGTCTTCGATTGACCAGCCCAGTAAATCGGACTGCGCTCTAGGTACCACTGCCATTTATCCCAAGGGTAAGAGCGAGCGTGCACTAGGTACATTTCGTTTGAGATATCGGTAGTACCAAACTTAGATAGTTGGTTCGTTACCCCAACAAACATCACGCTTGCCGCAAAGTGTTCAGTTAGTTTTGTAGCACCCCAAGCAGAGGCATAACCGCCGTAAGAGCCACCAGTAATACCAACACGCTTAGTGTCTACTAAACCGGTATTGACTAGGTATTCTTTCATATCTACTAAGTCGTCAAACTCTTTACCTGCGTAGTCGCCTTGGCCAAGTTTTGAGTAATCAACGCCTTTACCCGTCGAACCACGGTAGTTTGGATAGAATACTGCATAGCCGCGTGCTGCGCCCATTTGACCTGGATCTGAATAGCTCGTGAGCCAGCCATTCTTATCGTGGCTTTCAGGACCACCGTGCACTGACATGATCAGTGGATAACGCATACCTTCTTGATAATCAAGTGGATAAATTAATACGCCACCAATTTCAACACCATCGCGGGCTTTGAAGTTAATAGCCTCTTGTTTTGCAAAACGCTTGTTGTCTAACCACGGGTTTGAGTTTGATAGACGAGTTGCCTTGCTTGAGCGGATCACAAACACTTCATTAGGGTGCTTAGCTGTATTCGCACGTAGGGCAATGGTTTTGTCTGAATCAGAGATTGATAGATTCGATGCGATAAACTTACCTTCTTTGATAAGTTTCTTGTATTTGTTTGAGCCAACTTTAATTTGGCCAACAAAACTTTCAGCGCCGACGTTTGCGACAAAAGTCAGCTGGTTCTTACGGTTTGACCACTCAAAATCACCGATGTGACCCATAAAGTTTGGGATCCACTCTTCTACTTTGCCGCTTTGTGCATCGGCAAGGTATAAGCGACCAGTTGCCGGGTCGTGCTTGTCTTCAGCGCCTAAAATCGCGATGTATTTACCATCGTGAGAAAACTCTGCGGTACCAAGCTTACCTTCTGTTTTGAATGACGTGGTAATTTGTTGTGTTTTCGCATCAAGTACATGCCATTGTGACTTCATATACTTGTCATCAATAAGCGCTGTAGGCTGGGTTTTTACCAGTAACTTAGAGGCATCATCAGCCCAGTTGATTTCACTAACATAGCCTTCGATGTTCAGTGCCGCTGGAGTTAACGGTTTTTCTGATGCTGCAAGATCAATGATATGAAGCTGTTTGTTCTTTAAACCCAGTTCATACACTTCAGCCATAAAACCAAGCTTTTTCAGCTCTTTTTCTGACTTATCGGCAGCTGGCATAGCAAGGATAGCAACCTGTTTGCCATCAGGACTTAGGCTATAAGCTGAGATCCCAGTTCCTTTTAGTGAAAGCACTTTCTGTGCTTCCCCACCGTTTACCGCGATGCGATAAAGGGCGCGTTGCTTGTCTTCTTTTTTCTTGGTTAGGAAATAAATGAACTGACCGTCGGCCGACCAAGAGATGCTTGAGATGCTCACTTTACCGGTGATAAATGGGCGCTCTACACCTTCGTCGTCAATCACATAAAGTTCACTGTAATTAGAACCATTTTGGTCAACGTAAAGCTCGCGCGGTACAGAGCGAGTAAAAGCAACGAGTTCGCCGTCAGGACTCACCGACGTTGAGCTTACCGATTGGATCTTTGGGATGTCTTCAATAGTGATGGTATCGCTTGCGAGGCTTGCAGCACTGGTGAAGCCCATTGCTAAAGCCAAAGCAGACTTAAGTAGTTTCATTATTTATCCTAAATTTTCATTCACTTGTTGTAACTTCAAGATGAAGTTTTTAGGCATTCTACTTGTCACCAGAATAAAAACCAATGTTTGCGATTAATTGTCGGTTAAGCCTGATAAAGTGAAGCAGCTATCTTTTATAGGCCAAAATTCAGCACGCCTGAATAATCAGCCTGAAACGGCATAAGGTGATTAAGGGCATACGAAATGTTGCCTTTGTCATCCATGATGTAGATAGAAGCACCACAGTGTTTGCAAAAACCATGCTCTTGAATAGTTTGAGCTTTCGAATGCGGCACCACAAATCGTTCGAGAGATTTACAGGGATTTTCGATAAGACCATGAGCCTGAATAAACTGCACACCAGCGCATATTTCGTTGGCTGTTGTCGTGGTGAAAATACGATAGTGGATCTGGCCGCAGTGGCACGACGTGGTGATCATGTTGATGTCCTTTATTTTCTTTTGAGTTAAGTTTACTTTTTATTTTTAGTTAATATATATTCATTTGGTGTAAAGACTTTTTCCCAAGAGGAAATAATGAGAAAGGAATACGATAAACTTCACTTACTTAAAATATTATGTTGTGTCGCTGAGCAGCACTCCTTCAGCCGAGCTGCAGAGCAGCTCGGTACCACGACATCCGCGGTGAGTAAATCGATAGCTCAGCTAGAGTCGTCTTATGGACAAGTACTTTTAAATCGAACAACCCGTAAACTCGCATTGTCTGATGCCGGTAAGTTGGTGTACGAAAAAGGGAAAAAGATCCTGCGCGCGCTACGCGATTTGGAAGAAGAAGTCGAACAGGTTGGAGTGCATCAATCTGGTCATCTAAAAATAACCTTTCCAAATACGATAGGGCGTATGCTACTGAGCCAAATTTGTATCGATTTTCAAAAGCGCTATCCGCAAATAAAGTTAGAGCTGATGTTTACCGCAGCAAATCAGGATTTAATCGAAGATGAGATTGATGTCGCGTTTAGGCTCTCAGCTGCGCTCAAAGACAGTCAATTTTATGTCTTGAAATTGATCAATATAAACTCGACTTTTGTTGCCACACCCAGCTATTTAGCGGCGCACGGGAAGCCCGAGCAATTGGACGAACTGAGTAGGCATAACATGTTGTTATCTAAACTAAACCATGTTGAAGATAGTTGGCATGACGGAACTAGAAGCTATGCTCTGCAAGGTAATTTGATAGCGAATAGTCGCTTTCACATTCGAGAGGCGGTGTTGGCAGGATTGGGGATTGCCATGTTACCGTCTTATTTCTGCCAACGGGATATTGATTCGGGCGCTTTGGTTGAGCTGTTTCCCGAGCAAAATAGGCCCGAAGTTACTTTGCATGCCATATACAAAGTGAAACGAGAGCATTCTGCAAAGCTAGATTTATTCTTAGGGTTTGTACAGGCGCAATTATCATGCAAATCAGAATTGGTATCTTAGCCCTGCGTAGTAGCGCCGACCATTCACATATATCCCTGTTGGTGCGTACTCATTGCGATCATAGGTATAGATTTGTTCATCGGTTAAATTAATAAACTCAAATTGCGCATCGAGGTTATCACTTAATTTCACCGTTAGGCTGCCATCTAATTGGCCGTAGTTATCCATCATGGTCTCGCCTACACCGGTGGCAAACTGGGTTCGATAATTATAGCTAAGCCGTGCGCTAAATTGGTGGTTCTCGTAGTAAGCGGTGAGGTTAGCGCTGTGTT
Organism: Pseudoalteromonas sp. CO348; assembly: GCF_004208845.1. Taxonomy (NCBI): domain Bacteria; kingdom Pseudomonadati; phylum Pseudomonadota; class Gammaproteobacteria; order Alteromonadales; family Pseudoalteromonadaceae; genus Pseudoalteromonas; species Pseudoalteromonas sp. CO348. The sequence goes on from NZ_SGPI01000041.1 coordinate 59,636, forward strand.
TTGAGGTGCCTGGCACTTTGTCCTGTAAGCCAACGTCAGCGTTGTCACGTTCGCCATCAACGTAGGTGTAATTGGCGATTAACCCAAATCCGTACGCAAGTGTTTGCTGGTAGCTTAGTTCAACGCCACGGATACTGCCGCCAGCGCCATTACTGGGCCTATCGATAGACATCAAAATACCTTCATGACGCTCAAGCTTTCGCTCAAACTCAATAAAAGACTCCACATCTTTGTTAAATAAGGCGATTGAGGCGAGTCCTGCATCGTCAAAGTACCACTCAAGGCTGGCATCAAACTGCGCCGCTCTATATGGATCTAAGCTGGCGTTACCACCTTGTCCTTGAGCTTGGGTTACGTTGTAATTGGTTGAGGGCATAAGATGATGAAATTGTGCTCGTGACATGACGCGTGCAACGGAAAAACGGCCAACCAGACTTTCGCTTAAATCAAACTTGATATTGGCGCTGGGTAGAATATCGATGTAATCCCGAGATTCTTCATGCCAAACATAGCTGTCGGGCGCTTCGATGGGGGAGGCGACACGTTTAAATGCGGCAGAGTCTTGAAAGGTTTTGACCACCCGTACCCCAATGTTGGCTGCATAGGATTCACCAGCGAGTTGCATTTGACCGTAAGCGGCGGCGGTTTTTTCTGTAATATGAAAACGACTGGCTTTTTCTATCTCTTGTTCAAAATTGAGCGTATCGAAGTCTTTGGCGAGCAGTGTAATATCGGCATAACTGTAGTTTTTTAAGGTGTTTGCACTACCTACGCCGCGCAAATAATCATCCACAAAAGTGCCCGGATAGGCGGCCAGTGTAGTGCCAAGCTCGCCGGCTAAACCATCAAGCCCTCCATCTTTGGAGCGATAGCGCAAAAAGTCCCGTTGATGGTCCTTAAGTTTAATGCCAAATTTAATCGCGTCGACCTGTTTAAAGTCGATATCGTACGCAAAATCGGCTTGCGCGAAGTATGATTTATCTTTGCCATCTTGGCTGTCATTTCGAGCTTCGGTGATAAACCAACTCGCCGCATCTAACGGTGAAATCCCATAACTTGCGACGATGTTTTTTCGCATTGACGTATCGACATGAAAACGGGTGTTAGCAGAAAACTGTGACGTGACGTCTTCTTTGGTGCCACCAGAGCCGTGGCTTAGACCCACTTGAAACTGGCTTGACCAATAAATGCCATCATAGACCAAGTCTAGATGGGCACTTTTGGTGCTGATCTGCGAGTCTCGCCAAATGGCTTCCATGCTGGTATTGAACGGCGCTGCTGTGGGTAAATAGTGGGCGCTCACCAAAGTACCATCTTGTACTTGTAAATCGGTTACTCCGCCGCCTAGGTCAATAGACTTTGCACTTTGCCAGAGAAAGTTTTGATTGTTGTTGTCTGCGTTTAGATGAGAATAAAGTAAGTGACTATTTAACCTAAGTCGTGGGGAAAGCTGAAACGCGGCATTGACTGTATAAGCCTGTAACTCTCTTTGCTGCTGAAAAATCGCGGAACCCCCACCTCCTGGAAACCATAACGTCTGGCTTTTATCTTGTGGAGTCTGCTGGGTGGCATACCAAGTATCATCATCACCTTGGTATAACGTTCTATCGTGCCACCCCCACGATTCTAGGCCGTCGCGTCTGAGGCTGCGATCTCGTCGTGTTGCGGTAAAAAGCACAGCATAGTCGCCACTTTCGCTATGGTAGTTATAAATTGCAGATAATTGTGGATCGAGTTTATCGCTCAAGTCACTGTATTGGAACTGGGCCGTTACAACGCCATAGCCTGAAGGCGTAAGCAGAGGGTCGCGGGTTTTTATATTGATTGCACCACCTAACGACCCTTCATCCTGCATAGCTTGTGGTGTTTTGAACACCTCAAGGCTAGAGACGACTTCACTGGGTAATAAGGTAAAATTAAAGCCTCGGCTTGGCTGACTTGAGATCCACCAATCAGCGGAGGCGAGATATTGACCATTCAAATAGGTTCTATTTTGCTCGGGGGTTGTGCCTCGCACGCCGATCCGCTCACCTTCACCTTGTGCTCGAGAGAGTGAGATACCGGTGATCCGTTGCAGCGCCTCTGCGACGTTTTTATCTGGAAACTTACCTATGTCTTCAGCACTGATCGTATCTGAAACTTGTTGATTGTGGCGTTTATTACTGAGAGACTTGACAACGCTGTCATGGAAGGCACGGATTTCGATGCGTTCTATGGTATTTTCAGCTGTCTGATTTTGCTCAACGGCATAACTTGCAGCTGTGATAAAGAATGCGCTACAAGAAACTGTTCGGATGAGAAATTCTGACATTGTGCTCAACTTATAATACGAGTAAGTTACCTTTAGTTGATACTCATAATACGCTTTTATTACGAGCCTAACCATAGTTTTACAAATTTTTAGTAGTTGATGGTTGAAAACTTAGATAAACGTTTTTTAATCAATGAGATACTTGTCGACCTGAGTAATTTATCTGTGTGTGTTGACGGTTCTTGGAGAAGCATCGAAGCGAAGCATGCGGCATTATTGCGTCTATTGATTGCTAATAAGGGACAGGTTGTTACCAGAGACGCTATCTTAGATATCGTATGGCCCGGTACTATCGTCAGTGATAACTCTGTTAGCCAGCTGGTGGTACAGCTACGTAAGCTGCTTGGTGACAGTTCTAACGAGCCAAAAATAATTAAAACGGTACCACGCCTAGGTTATCAATGCATTGCACAAATTGAAAAAGCCCCGACGCTACTTGAGCAAGTAGAGGAGCTGTCTCGTGGGCGTGGCGCACAATTTGCGCTGCTCGGGTTTTTTATGGGTCTGGTGGTGACTTTGCTTGGCGTTTTTATGGCTAAGCAGTGGCAAAATGAATTGCAACAGCTGCCCGTCACTGCAACTCGGATCACATCCTCGCCGGGTGCAGAAGTCTTTGTGCGCTTTTCTCCAAATGGTAACTATTTAGCTTACAGCTATTTAGCTGAGGGAGCCGATCAATTTGATTTGGCGGTCTATGATCTTGAGACCAAAACAACCCATACGATAAAAAGCAGCGGTTATAGTGAAGAGTCGGCAAGTTGGTCTTTAGATGGTAACTGGCTGATTTATTCGCGCTCGGATCCGGTTTCCTGTGAAGTACGGGCGTTACACGTGAAAGCTCCAATAGAAATGTGGCGACTAGCGCGCGATAGCGTGCTTGGCAGTTGTAATAGCGCACAAGACTCAGCGCCTTGGCTTGAATATCGAGCGGGTCATTTTATCACTAAGTCTTGGGATAAAGGTGGGACCTATTTGCAATCTGTAGCGGTCACTTTTGCGGATAATCATCCTAAAGTGCTCAACACTACGGCGTTGCCTATTCGCGATGTAACACATTATCAAGTTAACCAACAAGCGCTGTTGTATCAGGTAAAAGAGCAGGGCGTTTATCGGCTTAATCTGGGGCAACTTGGGGACCCTGAAAGGCAAACTACCACACTCTCCAAGCAGTCTTTTTCGGCATTGAGTCATGGTTATCAGGACGATACGGTTATTATCGCTAAACAAAACTTGAGTGTACTGAAAGGTCGTGAGCAGCAGTTGTTATACTCCGGATTTGGTGCGATATCTGAGATTGATGTTAATGCGCATTTGCGTGCTTCGGCGCACACTGAGGGCGTGGCTGAAATTAATTTTTATCAGCTCGCTCTAGATGCACAAAGCGAAGCACAGCAAAAGCAGTTGACGTCGCCCGCAAGGATGGACTTACTTGCCGCTTTGTCTGATGATGGCGCACATTTTGTATATGCCTCTGTGACAGCCAAAAATAATGATGCGCCACAATTTGAGCTTTGGCATAAACATGCTTTTCGACCAACATCGAGTTTGCTTGGCACTATGCCGCTGGGAGAAGTGCCTATTTTGCTATTGCTGTCGCCTAATAACGAATATCTCGCCGTATTATCAAAGTCGCATAAAGTGTATTTAATAAGCTCTTTTACTAAAGAAGTGAAAAAAGTAGTTGATAACTTTGCAGAAGTTGCTGACTTGCATTGGTCACAGGATGGTAGAAACCTGTATTATCGAGCAAAGCTCTCGACGGAAGCCAAATGGCAGGCATGGCAATTTACCGTATCTCAAGGGCGCAGTGAGCAACAACCTCTGGTGACTCGTTCGTCTGATTTATCCCTGACTCAGAAGAACTCAAGCTTTGTGGGATACAAAGAACAAGTTAGGGAATACCTAGTTGCTGCGCTGACTGAAACAATTGATGTAGAGCAGTTACGTGGGTCTTTATCTCTTTACCAGCCAGCAGTATACCGAGACGGGGTTTATTTTGTACTGAAAAGAGGTCACCAACTGGTGCTTTATCGCTATTTGAGTAGTGAAAACAAAGTCGAAGAAATTCAACCAATTGGGTTACACCTTTACGCGGGGTTTACCGAGTTACAGGTACTAGCAAGCTTTGATGGCAGTCAGGTCATATTCAATCGGATCAACAATTATGAAAGTGACATAGTATTACTGGAGTACGGTGAGCGATGAAGACATCAATGTTACGAAGCCCAGGTTGGGTACAGTTAGTTAGCTAGTTTTTGCTGGAATAAGCGTATTGCTTTACTACTCCAATTGCGCTGTGATGCCGACTTCAATGCTTGTGAAGCAAGCTTTTTGGCCTCTGCCTGATCATCTGTAAGCTTGGCAGACAGTAGCAGCAGTTCAGGGTGTCCAGGATCGATGGTGAGACCATGACGCAACCAAGTCTTGGCCTGAGCTTTGTCGTTGAGACGAGTTAAATAAGTGTTTGCTAATAAAAGTGTGGAGCGCAAATGGCCGTTACTCGAGGCCTCGATAAGTACTTGTAGCGCACGTGGAGCATCCTGCTGCTCTGTGTTTGTAAGCAGTGTTCGTGCTAAGCGATATTTTGCGATATCCATGGTTTGTGCTGCGTGTTCTAGCCAAAGTACACTAAGTCGATGCTCTCCCACATTAATAAGCTGAGTTGCTAAGCGATATTGTGCCAAGTCCAAGCCATTTTTGGCTGCGGCTAAATATAGTTCATTTACCGGCTCTTCAGAGCGCCAGTGATAGCGCAGTAGCTGATACGCGTTGTAATCTTTCATACTCAACCAGTTGGCAATATAGTATTGTACTTGCGCCACACCACGCTCTGCCGCATCGATATTCTGCTTAAGCTGTTTTTCGTAGGCCTTCTTTTGAATGGCTAAGGTTTCGCGATATTGCTCGCCTTTATATGTCGCAAAATGGTAAATCAAGGTGTGTGCTTGTTTTGGACCACTATAGCGCCACTTTTCTACCGCATTTAGCAAGCTAGCGGTGAATATATGCTTGGGATAGCTATCAACGACCTCTATATTGGTTGCCTTACCGCTTTGGTCGATATCAAACTCTAACCAAACCCAGCCCTCAATCCCTTGTCGTACGGCCTCATCAGGGTAGTCAGGTAATACATCGTGAGTTTTACTCGGCGTAGAAACGATATTGGGTTGCATGAGCCGGGCAAGTGTTGAATCAAGTAAGTAGGTGTCTGCCAAACGATTTCTTTGAAGTGTTACGAAATCTTTTAGGCCACTTTGGTCGTCGGATTGCTGCAAAACGAGTTGCGCCGTTTGAAAGGCTTCAGCAATACCGAATTCTTTAGCCAATGAAAACCAAGCAAAGGCATTTGCGGCACTTTGTTCGGTTCCTTGGCCGTACAAATACATCACCCCAAGATTATACATGGCGTCTGCATTACCTAATTGAGCTAGGCGATTGAATTCAGAAAATGCATGCGTGAATTCTTCATTCTGATAGGCGAGGGTAGCATCGTAAAGATCGGCTTTTGTCAGCCAACTTATGCTCAGCAAAAATGAAAAAATAAGCCCAGAAATGAGATTGTTGCGCATTTTATTGATTACTCATCCTCGGACTGCTCTTTGGGGTTGCTATGGTCATTTTGAAAAGGCTATATAACCACAATATAAGGGAAATTTAAATAATAAAAGCTGATAGCAAACGCTATCAGCTTTTTGGAACTCCGGGCAGGGAGTTTACTAAGTCGAACCTGTGTTAGCTTGGAAGCGACTTAATTCGAGTCATGAAACTATTCCTTTACGACTAATAAGACCAGATTTAGTGGTAAAAGTTTCATTCGCTATTCGGTGTTAGAAGTTAAATCTAACCCCCGCGCTAAAGCGCCTTCCATCGGCATAGACACCCGTTAGTGCCTGCTCAACTCCCTTTTCCTGATAGCTAAATGTATGTTCATCCGTCAAGTTGATGGCCTCAAGAATAAATGCCACATTCTCGTTGTAGTTATAGGTAAGGTTGGCATCTACTTGGCCATAATCGTCAATGTATCCTGGCCAGTCTCGACCTGTATCATACCCTGTTCTGAAGTTGTATGAGATACGGGCACTAATGAATTCGTTTTCATAATAAGAACTCAAGTTAACGGTATGCTCAGAGTTGCCTGGGATAGTGATGTCGTTACCTTCATCGTCTTTGGCTTCACCATCTACATAGGTATAGTTAGCTGCAACACCAAAACCTTCGTATAATTCTTGTTGATAACCCACTTCTAGACCTTGAATACGTCCCGCTTTACCATTAACAGGACGGCTGATCAGAACCTCTTTACCTTCATGAATTTCAAGTGCCGGTTGGCTCTCGATAAACGACTGAATATCTTTGTAGAAAAATACCGCAGAAAAAAGACCTGCGTCGCTAAAGTACCACTCGATACCGGTATCAAACTGCGTCGCTCGATATGGGTCTATGTCAGGATTACCGCCAGTGCCTGTTTGTGTTTCTAGGTTGTATGAGGTTGATGCTGTCATATCGGCGTAATCTGGACGAGACATAACTCGTGCGGCAGAAAAACGCATTAATAAATCGTCATCTAAGTCAATTGCCAAGTTAATGCTTGGAAGAATGTCGAAGTAGTCCTTTTCTTCCGTTGTCCATACCTCAGCACCTGACTCACCTGCAAACGCGGATGAGGTTTGTTTGGTATTTACAAGTCTTACACCTAAATTACCGCGTAGACCATCTGCGTCCAGATTCGCTTTAATGTAGCCTGCGGTAATTTTTTCATTGATATCGAAAGTACTGGCCTTCAATACTCGGTAATTCCAACCCAGCGCATCACCTTCTTGGCGTATTTTGTCTGAATCAGTGATTGCGTAGCTGCGCGTTGTGCCCGATGAGCCTACGCCTGAAAGGTAATCAGAAGGCATGGCTTTAGAGTAATCAGCCAGACTCCAGTTTAAGTCGGTACGATTATCCGTTGTGTGTTTGGTATTAAAACGACTATGATCACGATATTTAAAGCCTACCTTGATCTGGTTAAAGATAGCGACGTCAATTGGGCGTTTAAAGTCGGCTTGAAAGTAAGTTTCATCATCTTTCGCATCATTGCTGTCATAGCGTAAAAAGCCTAAATTCCATTTATCACCATCGTTTGGATCGGCGGCATAACTGGTTTTTACGTCTTCCTCTTGTGACGCATCAAAGCTGTGAACATAGTTGCCTTCCCAACCAACGGAGCGATCCGCTTGTGAACCCCCCGAACCTTCTGTGTAACCTAAGTGATACGAAGATTCCCAAAGTTGCCCTTGATGTTCAACTTTTAAGTCGTACGATTTGGTTTTGAGCTCAGAGTTACGTACTTTGGTCTCATCCAGAATGTTATTACCATCTGGCGATAAGCCAAGTGTGCCGCCGACAGCCATCTTGCCAACTACGGGATGGTCGATAACGGTAATGTCAGTATATTGTGAGCCGCCGTAACCGGGTAACCAAAGGAAGTTTTGGTTTTCATTATCGGCTTCAAGCGTAGAGTCTAACGCATTGAATACAATGTCCATATTTTCATTTGGACGATATTGCAAGGCGAGATTTATACCTGTGCGTACGCGCTGCTGTGAGAACATGGCTGAGCCGCCACCACCAGGGCTGTAGACATTGTCGACGACGGTACCATCTTCAAGTGTGATATCACGATAGGTCCAAGACCATGCTTCAATACCATCGCGGCGCAAGTTACGTTCCTGGCGCACGACAGAAATTAAGGCGCCAAAAGATTCATCATCGGTCTTAAAGTTGTACATCGCGGAAAGTTGTGGGTCGGTTTCACCTGACACTTCGCTGTGCTGTGCGATAATTGAACCTGCAATTTTATTTGCTTCTAAATCAAGCGGCTTACGTGTTCTAACAATCACGGTTCCACCAATAGATCCTTCGTCAATATCGGCTTCTGGTGATTTGTAAACTTCAAGCCCAGAAATGATTTCAGAGGGTAACATTGTATAGTTAAAACCACGGCTCGCCGCAGAGTTAGTCCACCAATCCGCTGAGCCAACAGCTTGACCATTCAATAAGGTCCGGTTTTGGCTTTCGCCTGTGCCTCGAATGCTAACGCGTTCACCTTCACCAAAACTACGCGTGATTGAAACACCGGTAATTCGTTGTAGTGATTCGGCAACGTTTTGATCTGGAAATTTGCCAATGTCCTCGGCGGTTACTGCATCGACAATGGCGTCTGAGTATCTTTTTGTATTGAGTGATTGAACAACGCTGCCACGGATCCCTCTGACTTGAATAACTTCAACTTCACCATTTTTAGCTGTTTCTTGATTGTTGTTTTCTTCAGCGAACGCTAGACCCGGTGCAAAAAGTACTGAGCCGAGCAAAGATTGGCTGATTAGTACAGCCAGTTTTTTCTTATTATTGCGAAACATAAATTCCCCTTGAGTGCATATACCAATTAGCCTTAATACTTGCTCAGTTTGAAGGAGTAAATCTGACGCTAACTGCGTTAAAAATTTCTTATTTAGAGCAACTAAATAGCAAAATTTTTGCCTTGTTATCGACAAGGTTTTCTCGCCTCAAAATAGACCACTTAATTAAGATAATTGGTATTACTTGTGATTGAGAGGTTGACCTCGAGAAAGATTAAACACCAGTGGGGTTTGTTAAATCTTGAATTGAAATGAATAGTTATGAATTTGTAGATTTTTAACTTTTGTTTTTCTTATTTTATTGAAATGTATGGATATAAAATAATATTTTCTCGGTAGTTTACGGTTTAAGTTAAGTTTACTGGAAGGATTTGACTATATTTTTTGTTAACATTCACAACTACAAAGAACTGGAAAGTCGCCTTTCCAGTTCTTTTCGAATGTTATAGACTCTTTTTAGGTGGCAGCACAACGTTTGAGAAGATAAGGCCAGCGATAAGAGACATAAATATTAAAAAGGTTTGTTGGCCGATATGATCTGCGTGAACAAAGCTTTGGCCTTCGATCAATGAATTAAGTCCAATATAGGTTTTAGAACCAGGGACCAACACAATCAAACCTTGCATTGCGACAATGGACGCAGGGGCATTTACCACACGGTTAAAGATATTACTAAAAACGCCCACTGCAAATGCACCCACAAAAGTACCAAGCGCATAATCAAAGTAAACCGCAGAACTGATACTGGCTGCGTAGGCGATAAAGCCAGATGCGAGTGACCAACTTGCATGGCGTAACTTTGTTCTAAAGATAATTACTAGGCTGCTACAAAGCAATAGCACTGCAAGCCAAGCCGTCCAACGTGGTAATGGTGATGGTTGTATAAAATCAACTTGACCAAAAAACGCAAACCCTAAGCTGATCCCCAAAAATGCACCGAAGTAGAGCTTAAAGAGCAACATAATAGAGTCCATGACTCTTGCGGTACCTGACACTAAGTGACGAGCCGATAATTCAGCAAACCCAAGCGCCAGCGCCAAGCCAGGTATAAACACGATAATGGCCGAAAGTACCACCAAACGGATGTTGATCTGTGGGTCAATGTACACAGACACGGCACAAGCAGCAACCGCTGATACGATGGCGACCAAAGGCTCAAGCATATGTGTTACACGTTTGGAAATACTCGCCCAAAGCACGAATAAGTAGACCAGAAGCGATAATAGCGCCGACCACCATACGTCATTCCAGCTAGTCCCCATCAGCATTGCAAACGCACCGCCTGAAGTTGCAAATGCAAGACCCGTCATTAACTTATTATATGGAGGCTTAGCGTGCAAAATGGCTTCAAGGCATTGTTCGGCTTCTTGGATTGAAAGCTCACCAGATAACACGCGTGTTGCAACGTCATCCGTATCTGCCAATGAACCTAAATCATGGTCGCCAGGGTCAACACGTGCCACATGGGTATATTCTTCTTCATGACCTTCGGTCCAAATCACAAAAGTGACGGACGTCGGAGACATGACAAAGGAAGACTTTAACCCTAAGTGTGTGGCTACTTCCATTAAGTGTGCTTCGAGTCGATAGGCAGGGGTACCGTATTTGTGAAGCATTTTGCCTAACTTCACAATAAAGCGGCGTTTCTCTGTAAAGGTTGCGTTATTCAACGAAAGAGAACCTTAAATATGTAATACCAATTCTACTGAATGCAGTGAATTGGCGAAAATGTTAAAAAAGTATGGTGTTTGAAATTAAAAAAATCAAACTGAGCTCATCATGGGTACGCGCTGCTAGTAAGATACATATCATTGCTTTTACTAGATTTTAGTTATGTTTTTGCACACGAATATGATATTCGCAACAGACTATTTGCATAGGTAAATTTGGCGGCCAAGATTGCTGCGAATTCTATCCAGATTCTCAGTAATGTCTATAGTTTTGGCCGCAAATATTTGCATTTTTTATAAGCAGGTCTCAGCGCTACATTTATTGCTAAATGCTAAGAGTTACGATGATTCTCTGATCTGCAATGAAACATCCACCAAGGTTCTAACGGCAGGTTGCGATTTGTTTAAAATTTCGGACAATGTATGGCATGTCCGCTTACCGATGTCGTCGGCATCAATTCTGACGCTCGTTAATGCGGGTTTCATCAGCTGAGAGTCTTGCAAGTCATCAAAACCGACAACTTTGATGTCTTCACCAGGTACTAGTCCATGTTCGCGCATGGCTTCAATTGCACCGTATGCAATGACGTCACTAAAGCAAACGATAGCTTTTATCTCTTTATGGTCAGCGATGAGGGTATTAAACGCTTCTCGGCCCCCTTGGCGATTGGTTGGAGCTGCGATCGCAGGTTGCGCTTCATTTAAACCATTGAGCTTTAGCGCGCTTTGGAAACCAGACAGTCGCTCATGGTAATCAGAGATTTCAGGGGTACCACCCAAAAAAGCAATGTTTTTTATGCCTTGCTCAATGAGGTGAGTCGTTGCTAGGTGAGTCCCTTTTTTATTGTCAGGTAGAATACAAGGGGCTTTTGCAAAGGCCACTTCACGCATAATGGTAATAACTGGAAATCCAGAATCAGCCAATTGGTCAAGCCACTCTCGCGGGGTACTTGGTGCGGGCACCATGACAAAGGCACAAACGTTGTATTCTTTAAGTGTGTTAACGACTTGGCGTTGGCGATTAAAGTCTTCGCCTGTATTGACCAGCATAGGTACCATACCTAATGCATAAATATGCTTTTCTAATCCGACAGCAAGCTGAGCAGAGTAAGGGTTAGTTAAGTCGTTGATAACAACAGCAACAAGATTAGACTTTTTACTACGTAACGCTGCTGCGTCGCGATTATAAACGTAGCCCAGTTTTTCGATGGCTTTTAATACTTTTTCTTTACTTTTATCGCTGACTTTATCGCTATGCGTTAGAACAAGGGATACTGTTGATTTAGAAACTTGTGCCTCTTCGGCAACATCGAAAATGGTAACCTTAGCGAGTTTTTTATCGTTGTTCATGCTAATTCGTATCAATTATGTCTGGTTAAGTGACTAAGTGTACATCAAGTTTTCATCGCATTAAATCGCAAATCTCTGCACATTTCCCGATAATCGTTATATGATCATCTGTTAAACGCCGAAGATAGGTAAATACAGTGAAATTATTAAAACAAATCACATTTATCATATTAATGACTACCGTATCTTATACGGTATGTGCACAAGAGCAAGGCTACATGACACCTTCTCCAGAGCTGGCAAAGCTTGTTGATGCACCATTGATCCCAACCTCTAAATTGAGTGCGAACGGCAATTGGTTGGCATTGTTACAGCGCAATAGGGTGCTTACGCTCGAAGAGCTTGGGCAGCCAGAGCAAGCGCTTGCGGGGATAAAGTTCAACCCGCAAACTTTTATGCGGACCTCCAGCCGCCAATATAGCTCTATTGAGTTTAAACATGTCGCAACCGGTGCCTTAATTAAGGTGACAGGTCTACCTAAAGGCAAGATCAAGTCGCCAAGTTGGAGTGCAGATAGCCGCTATCTCGCGTTTATTCTTGAACAAGAAAATAGTGCTACGCTTTGGGCTTACGATATTGAGCAGCGCAACCTTAAACAGCTCACTCAATCAACTTTAAATGGCGTGGTGACTTCAACGCCATACCAGTGGTTGCCAGACAGTACTGCGATTATCGCAAATATTGCTATTAATCATGGCAAACAGCCAAGCGCAAAAGATAAATCTAGTCTAACACCAATCGTACAAACTACATCTGGCAAAAAAGCATCGACACGCACTTATCAGAATTTGTTGTCTAGTCCCTATGATATTCAGCTATTTAAGTTCTATTCTGAGGGGCAGTTAATTAAGCTAAATCTTAATGCTAGCGCGCAGCAAATTGGTAACCCAACCTATCTTAAACACTTCTCTGTTTCGCCAGACTCTACCAATCTAGTGGTCGGTATGATGGCCGATCCTTTCTCATTCCAAGTGCCTTACAGCCGTTTTCCTGCGGTATGGCAGGTGTGGGGAATGCGCGGCTATCCATTATTTGAAGTGGCAAGACAACCACTAGCCGACGCACTGCCTGCGGGCTTTGATAGCGTGAGAGAAGGGCCCCGTGAGATCCAATGGCGTGACGACCATGGTGCGACGCTAATATGGGCCGAAGCGCAAGATGGTGGGGATATGAGTGCGAAGGTTGACTATCATGATCACCTTTACACGATTAGTTCGCCATTCAAAAAAGAGCCTGAACTTTTCGCAAAAGTAGAGCGTCGTTTTTCGAGTGTTGAGTGGGCCGATAACAATGTTGCGATTTTGAATGAATGGCGCTTTGCCGATCGCAGTGTTCGTTCTTCTGTATTTTCTCCGCGTAATCCAGAGCAAAATCGCGTGGTGTTTTCAGAGCGCAGTTATAATGATGCATACAAAGATCCTGGCAACTTTGTATATGAAAATAGTGATTTAGGTTCAAGAGTATTGAAGTTAGTTGGAGGCCGGTATTTGTTTTTAACAGGCAATGGTGCATCAGAGAAAGGCAACATTCCGTTTTTAGATCGTTTTGACGTAAAAACCAATACTTCAACTCGTATTTGGCAGTCGAGCGAACCTTATTACGAAAGAGTGCGTGCAATGTTAGATGACGAAGGTATGCGCTTTATTACTGTGCGTGAATCACGCCAAGAGCAACCTAACTTTTTTGTCCGTGACTTACAGTTTGATACTTTGGAGCAGCTAACTAAGTTTGCGCACCCTTATCCTGCATTTAAAGGCGTTGTAAAAGAGCAAATCAAGTACAAACGTGATGATGGCGTTGAGTTATCTGGTAATCTTTATCTTCCTACAGATTATGACCCATCAAAAGGTCGTATACCTGTGTTGATGTGGGCTTATCCGCTTGAGTTTAAAGATAAAGCCGTTGCCTCACAGGTGCGTGAATCGCCTTATCAATTCCCATATATTGGCTATTGGGGACCAATGCCGTATTTAGCAAAAGGTATTGCTGTTTTTGATGATCCGACGATGCCGATTGTGGGGGCTGGTGATACGCAACCTAATGATACATTTAGGCAGCAATTGGTTGCGAGTGCGAAAGCAGCTGTTGATACCTTAGTGGAAAAAGGTATAGCAGATCCTAAGCGCATTGCGATTGCAGGGCATTCGTATGGGGCGTTTATGGTGGCTAACTTACTTGCCCATAGTGATTTATTTGCCACTGGCATTGCACGGAGCGGGGCTTATAATCGCACCTTGACGCCGTTTGGTTTTCAGGGGGAGCCGCGTAACTTCTGGGAAGCGCAAAACGTCTATGCCAACATGTCGCCTTTTTTCCATGCGGAAAAAATCAACGAACCTATGTTGATGATCCATGGAGAGGAAGATCCAAACTCAGGTACTTTTCCTATGCAATCTAAACGTATGTTTGCTGCAATGAATGGCTTAGGTGGCAATGCAAGGTTAGTGATGTTGCCAGAAGAAGGCCATGGATATAAAGCGCGTGAAAGTATTTTACATGTACTTTGGGAGCAAGAGCAGTGGCTTGATACCTACTTATTTCCTCATGAGGAGCAAGACGATAGAGAAACGTCGCCTCATGCTATTGTCGAGTAGTAAACTTCTTTTCATCTAAGCGCAGTGTTGCGTTTAGATGAAACCCAACTATAGTTCAAGCTGTAGTTTATGACTACAGCCCAAATTTGTGTGCTTCCTAGCTGTTTTGTCCTTCAAGGAATCTTCTTTTTACATACTAGCGGATTACTCCATTTAATCTGTGAGCTATCTTTTGCAAACCATAAAGTGACAGCAAAAGTTTTACCTGAACTGTTAAATTTGTCTAGGAACTCTTTATAAGCGTCTTTAAATTTTGAATCGAGATCAGCTGTGTATGAAAAAGTGGACTTGTTGCAAAACTCTACAGTTTTATAAAAGCTACTGATGATAGTCGCAGCCTTAGTATTTCCAATTAAGGTGAGTTGTGTTTGTGCAACATGAAGCCCTGCCCAAAATCGCGCAGTGTCATTTGTATCTCCAAGTCTGTTAGTCACATTATCTGCTGAGCCGTATTCATCTAAAAAGCGCGATTTGATTTCGTAGGCTGTATGATATTGTTGAACCTTAACCGTGCAATAAGCCGTAAATGCAGCAGCTATCATAGCAGGGATCAATATCCAAAATAATTTGTGTATGGTACTTTGCTGGTTACTATCTTCGGTGTTCACTTGCGCCTCCTACGTTTATTAACTTGATTGTGTTTACTAGTCTTAATATCACACAGTATGGTTTATTTTTTAAGTTACTCTTTACTAGACACCGAACTGCCGACGGAAGCGGTAATTACCATAAAAATGGCAAGCCATTGCCAAACAGTCAGCAACTCTCCGAGAATTAAAAAGCCAGCCAACGCCGCAACCGCAGGTTCAACGCTCATTAAAATACTAAACCCTTGTGCGGGCATTTTTCGAAGCGCCACCATTTCTAGGCTATAAGGCAGGGCGCTGGATAATAAACCAATCGCGATACCCAATGGAATAAGTGACCAATCAAGCAGTGCAGCACCTTGTGAAACGATACCAAACGGCACGATAGCAAGGGCCGCAACCGTCATGCCGATTGCCACAGTCACCCCGCCGGAACTTTCATTGCCTGAGCGCTTACCGTAGAGAATATATCCAGCCCAACAAGCACCAGCAACCAAGGCTAAAGCAACACCGACTGGGTCTAAACCATTGACATCGCCAAGATCTGGTAACAATAGCAAGATCCCCAAAATAGCAAATGCAACCCACAAATAATCACGTTTCCGTTTAGATGAAAACAGCGCTACGGCGAGCGGCCCAGTAAACTCTAATGCCACACCAATGCCAATAGGGATACGTTCAATGGCATAGTAAAAGGTGATATTCATGCCACCCAAGCACAGGCCATAAACGATGAGTGGTCGCCAGTTTGTTGGTAAATGACGCCAAGGTTTGAACACCAAGCATAAAATAAGAGCTGAAAATCCAAGGCGATATGCTGTGGTACCCTCTGGCCCCACAAACGGAAATAACTGCTTGGCAATAGAGGCACCGGATTGAATGGTGACCATAGCGCAAAGTAGGCATAAAATCGCAATGACAAAGTCGCGGCTAAGTAGTGGCATTGAGACCCCAATAAGATAAATAACAAGCTTAAAAATGGCGATATAAGGCTAGTCTAATCGTGTCTAAATAATGGCTCAATTACTTTTGTATATTTTATGCCTTTCTTGGTTTCTGAAATGGTTATTTGTTGATTTAGTTACTTTTAATTTTCAATGTTTTCTTTTTATTATCGTTCCAATTTTTCTTGCGTACTCAGGTAGTTAAACCAAGCACTTTCATGCCTTTGCATATTTTTATGCTTTTTCGAGTTCAAGTGTGCGAGCTTATCGCTGTTATTGATAAAAGGGCCAGCCCTACAGATAGTGCAGTAATTATCACCCAAATAATCAGGTACTTTGAGCTTTTCTTTGATGACGTGAGCTGGGTTAACAGACCAGTAATAGCTAATACCGCTGGTGTCTTTTACGTGTTTATCACGGTCGACATTACGAATTTGATACTCTGGGAATTGTGAAATATCAAATCGAGATTGGCCGAGGTAATATTGCTCAAGTCCGTTGACAAGGCTGCCTTCTAGATCCCACTCAATATAAGGTTTTACGTCCTTTGAGGTAATGATCCCGAGCTGAGCGCCATTTGGGTCAAGTGCATAAGCCGCTGCGTTTATTAAGAATTCTCGCAGTAATTTCCGATTGAGGCTGTTGACGCTCAAGGTCTGGTTTTGGAAGCTTTCAAGCGAATCAAATGCAGGAATGAGAGGAAATTGAAAAATAACGGCATCAAAGGCATGCGACGGCACTTTTTGCCAACAATACGCCTCAGTGACATCAAATTGAGTCACTACATTTACCCCTAAATCATGCAGCTTATCAAAAGCATTATCTTGATATTTATGCTTAAGTTCACTTTCACTGTCGTAAACACTGGCAGTAAGATGGGCTGGAGCAAAATGTTTTGCTAATGAATATGAGAAGCTTAAATCGCCGTCACCAACGGTAAGAATACGCCAGTTTTTATCGAGTATCATGTAACAATCTAAATCAGTAAAAGGAGGAGTTTATCAAATCCGGCTATTATCTTGTAGCAATTGGCTCTTTTATTAATTTAAAGCCAACTAGACAGAATACACCAGCCAAAAACCAAATCCCTCCAGCCACAATTGCAAAACTGGTGGTTTTTTCAGGGAAAACAAAAATATAACGTTGAAATAGTAAAGATGGCAGGGCGAAGCATAAGTAATGGTTTGATCCACTTGAGGGCCGAAAGTGCGTAGGCGGTCAAACGTACGCAAAGTCACTCTAAATATTTCCCCCAGTCTTGTACCTGCCATAACATTTTGTGCGGTTTGGATCGTTGGTTTATCTGTCCGTTTTGCTTGTCAGCTATAAGTTTTCGCTGTGTACCTTTTTGCTCACGTTGGCGATACGCTAACGCACATAATGGGCACTTAGTATCTTGATGCAGTCCAGAGAGACTAAAAAAAGAACACTTTCCAGATAAAATATAGATGAGTAATCGGAAGGATGTAATTTCGATTGCGTCTTGAGTCTCAACGCGTAGCTTCATGGTGCTTAAATCAGTTGAACTCTCGGGCTCACCAATTTGCGTCATGCTTGTTTCAAACGTTTCAGTCTTACGTTTTCTCATGTTGCTGTCCTTTTTAATATGCTGAAAATGCCAAAAAGGAACGTGATGTGCGTAACGCATTGCTTTTTCAGTGTGCGTTACTTCAAGTACAGCGCCTTACTGTTCCTTCTAGTGTCAGATCTTACAAAGGTATGAGTCCAAAAGCTTAGACTGTTTCATATTTTCACACTTGACCGTTTCATTTGTTTAACACAAAATACACAAACAAGGCTCAGGCAGGACTATAGCGTTGTCATTGTTAGTAAAAGAATATTAATGGAGTACCCTAAGGGAAAAGATAAATGACAATTAAAGCAAGCAGTTTAGTACAGCAACTGAGGTTTGCCGCAGGATACTCTGTAATTCAGTTTGCAAAGAAGATGGGCGTTTCAAAACAAACCATCTACAACTGGGAGAGCGGCCTGACAACACCGGATTTAAACCAAGTAATTAGAATGTACATTGTTTGTGGATTGAACCCCAAGTCTTTACTACCAAAGCGAAAAAAAAGCAGTAATGATGAACTTGGTGATACCGATACCAACCTCGATTAAATAGCGCAATTTGCAATCAAGATTGTTACACTATGCATACAAATGTTATTAACATAAGGAATACAAAGTGTATAAAAAAGAACCTAATTACATCTCAAAACAATTACTTCCTGACGAACACTTAGGCAGTATTATCGGTTCTAGTGGTGTGATCGGTGATGGTGCTCAAATTAACCCTAGGCAAGGAAGAGACAATATAGCGACCTCTGTAGTACAAATCATTTCTCACAAGTACTTGCGACTAATTACAGGCTCTGGCGGTGTAGCTGGTGGTGGAGGCGGTCAAGTTGACCCTCAACAAGTGGAAGGTGCGATACAAACGCCTTACTTTAAATCTAGCAACGAGAAATCATGAGTACGCTATATCAAGTCATAATGGAAAATAACCACCTAATCAATATTTCGATTTGGGTGGTTTTGATAATTTCAGTCTTTCTAAGTAAAGACAGCCCTAATGTTCAATGGTTAGCAGTCAATATTTTATTTGCACGCACATTAGACATTGCACTGTATGAACCAGCTTTAAAGTTGGGCGGATGGTTTTACTTTATAATGGCGACGCAAAATTTGCTTTTGATGGCGCTCATCATAAAACGCAAACAGATTGCAAACTATATAGCGCAGTTCAATTTAAGCTTTATCAGTCGCTTTGCACAAAAAAGCGCAAAAGACTTTTCCCTAACACCAAATGAGCTCACTTACATACTCATTTTAGCAAGTGCTGCTCTCATTCAAGCTGCGTCTCTTATCGAGCGAGGGTTCAGAAAGCTAACTGACTTTAACCCAATGTTTATCTATAACGCGTACCCAAGTTTGATGCACATACTCACTATTCTTTCCGTGCTGGTTGTATTTTCACTAGTCATTGATGCTTATCGTGGCTTCTATACTCGTCGTGACTCTACAAGTCGCAGCAGCTCAATGTGAGAGCATGGCTCGGAGTGAATTAGCTTTGTACTATCACATAACTTGCAGAGGTTACTTTTATTAAAATTGGAGAATTCTCATGATATTGTTACCCAATGATATAGCTAAAAAAATAACAGGAGTAGCAGGCGGTGGAGTAACCCGTCCTGACCTACCTGAGAGAAAAGAGTAAAGTTTGGGTGTAGATTGATTTATATACATGATAAAGTATTAGAAGTAGCCCATTACGTGTTCTAAGGAAATAGTACTGCGTATTGGTGGAACGGCTTTAACCAACAACAGTGGACATAAAAAATGCAAACAAGGATTGTGGTGTATGGTACTAACCAT